>NZ_DBNHSF010000039.1:0-17336 GCF_057143545.1 Candidatus Andeanibacterium sp. | reverse complement strand
ACCTACACCACCACCACGACCGTGGTGGGCACCGGCACGACCGCGGTTACCAACACCAACACCAATACCAACACCAACACCTTCACCGTGCCGGCCGTGCTGTCGATTAATGCGCACGCCACTGCCAATGGTACGAGCCAGGCCGTTGCGGTTGCCGTATTCGGCGACGCTGGCATTTCGCAGTTCGCTCTCGGCAACAGCGCTTCGGCTGCTATTTCGAACAATGGCGTGTTCAATGTCGGTGTCGAAGCCGATGCGGCCGCTTCCACGGGGATTGCCGTGGCACAGGCATTCGTCGACGAGGGTGCGGTTGTCGAACAGTTTGCCCTCGCCTCGAGCAGCGCGGCGGTCAACCTGACCAACGGCCACTTCCAGATGTCCGCATCGGATGTTCCGAACACCACGGCATCCTTCTATGCCGGCGCGGATGCGAGCGCCAGTGGCGCGTCGGGCGCTCTTGCCCAGGCGGCGTTCTCCCAGGGCATCAACCAGACCGCTGTCGAGACCGGTACTTCCGGTGCCGCCTCGGCGGGAATCTACAATAATGGTTCGCTTGAGGTGTCCGCGATCGCCCATGCCGGCGGTGTGACCACCGACGGTCCGGGCTTTGGCCCTGGCACTCAGTATGACGCCTATGCTTCGGCAGGCATGGCGACCGGCATCTATCAAGACGTTGTGTCGGGCGATAACGGCGTCTCGACCATCCACTTGGTCAATGGTGGCAGCATCTCGGTTCTGGCCGACGCCGATGCGACCGGTGCCGGAACCTGGGTTGATGCCGGTGCCGGTGCACGGATCAATTATGGCATTTGGCAGGAAGCCCATGCCGACACCTCGGGTGGATCCGCTCTCGCCTCGATCGCCAACCACTTCACGGCGGTGACCACGACCACGACCACGACGACGGTGGGAACTGGCACGACCGCGGTTGTCAACGTAAACCAGAATCAGCACGAGTATGTCACCAATGGCGGCTCGATCAACGTTAGCGCCCTTGCGAATGCGACTGCCGCAGACGACGAGGCCGATGCAGTTGCCTTGATCCAGATTGGCGTGGGCCAACAGGCATTTGGTGACATCGCCTCGGCCAACCTTTCGGTTGGAACCGGTTCGCTGAACATCCTGGCCCATGGAGCAGCCGATGCTGCGGAATCTGCGAGTGCTGGGGCATATATCACGGACAATGGCGTCAGCCAGTATGTGATCGGCAATTCCTCGGCTTCGGCATCGATTGCCAATGACGGGGTTCTTGGCGTTCACGCGATCGCCAGCGCCGAAGGGTCCGATGCCTTTGCCTATGCGACCATCGCCCTGACCGACTACACCGTGCCGAATGCCGGAATCATGCAGTATGCTTCGGCTGAATCGGGTGCGGCTACGGTCTCGTTGGCCAACTCGACCGACGCGTCGATCAGCGTGGCGGCGATCGCCAATGCTGCGGCGACCTATACCTTCACCACGGTCAACGGTACCGGCACCACGGCGACGACTTCGACGGTTGTCGTCGGTACCGGTTCTGCCGATGCCCGTGCTTGGATCGATGACGGCATCGTTCAGGTGGCGCTTGCCTATGGCGGCAATGACGGCAATGCGACCGTCAGCCTCGATAATGACGGATCGGTTTCAGTCTCGGCCTTGGCTAACGGCATTGGAACGCAGGCCTATGTCGAGGCCTACATCACCGGTGACGGGGTCGATCAATATGCCTATGCCGAAGATGGTGCGGCCAATGTCTCGCTGACCAACACCAGCCTGACTTCACTCAACATACAGGCGATTGCGAATGCCACGGGCACGACCAACGATGCCCAGGCTTATGCGTCGATCGACACAGGCATCGATCAGTATGCAGAAGCCAACGGCACTTACACGACGGCGTCCGGCACGTTCGGCTTTGACGCCCATGCGAGCATCACCAATACCGGCAATATCAACATCGCGGCACTCGCCAATGCCGATGCCGGAACCCAGGCAACTGCCGCTGCGTGGATCGAAACTGCGATCTACCAGTCCGCTTCTGCTCAAACCGGTTCCGCCTTTGTAACCTTGGCGAACGGTGCAGGTGCGGGGCTCAATATCACTGCGGCCGCCGATGCGTCGGGTTCGAGTGCCGAAGCCTATGCAAATCTTGCCTCAAGCGAAGGCGCCGTGATCGATCAGTACGCCGTGGCCCATAATGAGGGCAGTGGCGACGCACATGCCCTGTTCGATAATGACGGCACGCTGAACATCCTGGCGGATGCTCATGCGGTCGCGACCAGCGATGCTTTCGCTCGCGCGGATATCGACAACGATGCGATCGAGCAGGATGCTTATGCCAATGATGGCGCGGCTTCGGTGACGATCAACAATACCAGCCCGACCAGCCTCAACATCCATGCCTTGGCCAATGCGACCGCCGCGACAGGCCAGGCATCGGCTTATGCCTCGATTAACGATGGCATCGACCAGACAGCCTATGCCTATGGCGCGGATGATTCTGCCCTGGCCTTGGTTGACAATGTCGGCGCGATCGACATTGCGGCGATCGCAAATGCCAATGGGGCGACCCAGGCCTACGCTTCGGCAGATTTGTCGGGTGCTGGGATTGAACAATATGCCTATGCAGCCGATGGCGATGCCAGCGTTGTCCTGACCAATTCCGGGTTTACGACGACCACGACCGGAAGCTCGACTGTGTTCAATCCCGCGACGCTGAGCGTGCTGGTCAGCGCCAATGCCGTGAATACAAGCTCCGACAGCGCAGGCGCTCAGGCGCAGCTCAATTGGGGCATCTGGCAGTCTGCCAGTGCCAATGGCACCTTCACCACGCCGACGACTACTTTGGCGACGCCGACCGGGACCACGACCCTTGGTCATTCGGCGCTGGCATCGATCAATAACAGTGGTGCGATCAGCATCGGGGCGGTCGCCAATGCGACCAACACCTCGACCGTGGTCAACGGCACGGGAACCGCGGCTACGACCTCCACGGTCGGACTCGGCTATGCCTATGCCACGGCCTCTGCGAATGGCATCCATCAGGAGGTTGACGCCAACAGCGGCCCGGCGACGGCTTCGGTCGTCAATAATGGCTTGATCGAGGTGTTCGCTTCGGCCAACGCCAATGGCTCTTCGGCAGATGCCTGGGCCTATGTCTCGGACGGTATCGAGCAGTTTGCCAGCGGCACCGAATCGCTCGCGATCGTCCAGAACGCAGGAGTGATCGCAGTCTCGGCGCTTGCCAATGCAACCGGCACGACCAGCACGGCTTCGGCTTACGCAACGATCGGCAGCTTCCTGTCCGATGCCGGTATCTACCAGCAGGTGATCGGATCTAACGCCGTCATCGAGAACTCGGGCACGATGTCCTTCGTCGCGGCGGCCTTCGCCAGCAACCCTGCGGAGGCCGAGGCTTCGGCAGTGAACTACGCTGTCCAGCAGGACGCCTTCGGCAGCGCGCCGAACGTCTCTGTCGACAACAGCGGCTGGTTCTACGCGGCTGCGAGCGCGACCGCGGTGAGCTCGGACGAGTGGGGCGATGCAAACGCTTTCGTCTACGGCATCAACCAGTTCGTGTGGGACTTCGTCTCGAACACCACGGGCGGCACGGCAGCCCTGCCATTGATCAACGGTTCGCTGTCGATCGACAATGGCGGCACCTTCACGGTCTCGGCCAATGCCAGCATGGATGGCGGCAGCAACGTCCAAGCCTATGCATCGGCAATCGGTATGGGCCAGATTGGCTTCGGCGCTCCCGTCAATGTGACGATGAGCAACAGCGGCTCGGTCTACGTGGGGGCGAACGCCACTGCGTCCGGCCCGGCCAATGCCGACGCCGTCGCACTCGCGACCGGCTATGAAGGATTTGGCAACTTCAACAATATTGCCCTTTCCAACTCCGGCCTGTTCCAGGTGGTGGCTTCGGCTTCCGCGGGCGACGACGCGCTGGCCTATGCGACCGGTATCGATCTTTCCGACTTCTTCGGCTCGGGCCTGAGCGGGACGATCGATAACGATGTCCATATGGATGTCTCGGCCTTCGCGACCGGCGGCACCGGCACCGGCACGACTGACGATGCGCATAATTCGGCGGTCGTCTGGGCGGTGGGCATGCGCCTCACCAGCGATGTCAACAACCTGGTCGTCAGCAACAACGGCGTACTCAATGTCTACGCCGAAGCCAGCGGCGGCGCCGCAACCGGTGCGGCAACCGGCATCCTGGTCGAATCCGGACCCGGCTTCGCCACGCCGACCACCGGCGATGTGATGACCATCAACAACAGCGGCGTAATGTGGGCCGGTGTCAGCCTCGATGGCGGTGGCTCCATCCAGTGGGGCAACAACATCCACACCCAGAACGCGCCGAACGCGGTCAACATCAACCTGCTTGGTGGTGGCAGCCTGTGGGGCAACATCGAAATCTCGGACGATGACGCGATCACCGTTTCGGGCGGCGAGACGTCCTTCGAAGGCATCATCAATCCTGACGATGTGCTCGAAGGTTCGCTGACCGTTGCCGCGGATGGCACGCTCTACCTGCGCGACAATCCGGATCAGCCTGCTGCGACCTATAATGGTCCTGCGGGTGGCTCGGTTGAAAGCCTCGTGATTAATGGTACGCTCGCGCTCGAGCTGCCGAACGAGCCGAACAACTACAGCCCGTATCAGCAGATCTTCACCGATACGGCGAGCCTCGGCGCGGCCAGCGTCATCGAGATCCGTCCTTCGAGCTATAACGGGCTCTATGCTGACGATTACTTCTTCGACAATGTGATCGATGCCAACGACCTGACCGGTACCTTCGGCAGTGCGGTAAGCAACAGCATCCTGCTCGACCTCGAGGACATCTATGACGGCGACGACAATGTCGATCTCGGCATCACCCGCGTACCGTTCGACGATGCCCGCTTCGGCCTGACGCCCAACCAGGCGGCTGCCGCAGGCGGTATCGAGGACATCTACGACCCGATGATGACCGGCGATTTCGCCGACATGCTGGCCGAGATGTTCACGCTCACCGAAGAGCAGTACGTCTCGGGTCTCAGCACGCTGCATGGCGCGCAATATGCAACCTACCTGTCGTCGCTCGGCTGGATGGGCAACCGCTTCAACGGCATCCTCGCCGACATGGGCGAGTGCGCCGCAATGAAGCTCGAGAACGATGCGCTCAGCTGCCGTCGTGAAAACGACGCCGGCATCTGGGGCACCGTCAATTACGGCAAGGAAGACATCGACAGCGATCCGCTCGCGGATGCCACCGGGTACGATGCCGAACAGTGGTATGCCGCACTCGGCTTCGACGTCACGGTCGGCGAGCACGCCGTGCTCGGCCTCGGCGGCGGTTACGTCAAGAACGAGGGCGATTTCGACTGGTGGGGTGGCAACATCGACTCCGATGGCTTCCAGATCGGTGCCTATGGCTCCTATGATCCGGGCCAGTGGTACATCAAGGGCGCTGTCAGCTACTCCGATCTCCAGGGTGACTCGGTCCGCGGCATCGCCGTCGGCACGATCACCGGGGTGGCCTCTGCCCAGGTCGACTCCAACATCTGGGCGCTCGGGGCCGAGGCCGGATACCGCTTCAACCTGGGCGGCGCCGCGCTTACCCCGTATGCGGGTCTCGACTATGTCTCGGCGGAGCTGGAAAGCTTCACCGAGGGTGGCAACCATCCGGGTCTGCTCACCGTGCATGACAGCAAGGACGATTACCTCACCTCCGAACTGGGCCTGAAGCTTTCGGGCAACCTCGGTGGCGTGGTTCCCGAGGCGAAGGTTGGCTGGCGTCACGAATTCGACGACGATCCGGCAGCCTTCTCGGCGTCCTATGCCAACGCACCGGGTTCGACCTTCACTGTCATCGCTCCGCATCGCAGCGAGGACGCAATTGTCGCGGGGCTGTCGATCACGGCCTGGGTCTCCGACAACACGTCGCTGAAGCTTGGCTATGAGGGCTGGATGGCCGAAGAGCACGAGGTCCATTCGGGTGGCATCACGCTGCGGCATGAGTTCGGTGGTTCGCCGCCGCCCCCGCCGCCGCCTCCGCCCCCGCCGCCGCCTCCGCCACCTCCGCCGCCTCCGCCGCCGCCTCCGCCGCCGCCTCCGCCGCCGGTGTGCAACAAGGGCCCGTACATCGTGTTCTTCGACTGGGATAAGTCGGACATCACGCCGGAAGCAGCCCTTACCCTGGATGCAGCGGTCTCGGCCTATGGCAACTGCGAGAGCGTTCCGATCATGCTGGCCGGCTATGCCGACCGGTCGGGCACCGTGCAGTACAATATCGGCCTGTCCGAACGGCGTAACGCTTCGGTCGAAGCTTACCTGGTCGGCAAGGGTATCCCGGGCGACCGGATCTCGAGCGAGGGCTTCGGTGAAGCCAATCCGCGGGTGCCGACTGCCGATGGTGTCCGCGAGCTGCAGAACCGTCGCGTCGAAATCACCTACGGTCCGGGTTCGGGCCAGTAAGCCCGGCCGAACCGAAGGTTCGACACGAAGCGAAGGGCCCGGGGGGAAACCTCCGGGCCTTTTGCTGTTCAGGGAAGCTTGCTAACTGTTCCGGTGGCCATGCCGCCTTGCCTGGCGGTGGAAACCTGGACATCCCCGATCGCAAGCCGATCCAGAGAAATTGGACGAATGCAAAGGCCGGCCTGAGCGGCTTTCTGATTGAGTAGGTCGAATGCTGAGCGAAGATCAAAACCGGTTTCTCACACAGGTCGGACCCGGCACCCCGATGGGCGCGCTGTTGCGATCCTACTGGATTCCGGTGCTCTATTCGCATGAACTCTCCGAGCCCGGAGCAGGTCCGATACGCGTCCGCCTGCTGGGCGAGAGCTTGATTGCGTTCAGGGACACAGCCGGAAGGATCGGCTTGCTCGATCACCATTGTCCTCACCGCCTGGCTTCGCTGTTCTACGGCCGTAACGAAGAAGGCGGCATTCGCTGTGCCTATCATGGCTGGCAATTCGATGTGGACGGCAAATGCATCGACATTCCGAACGAAGCACCCGGCTGCCCGTTGCTCACCAAGGTCAGGGCGCGTGCCTATAAGTGCCGCGAAGAGCGGGGAATTGTCTGGGCCTATCTCGGCGATGGCCCCGCCCCCGCGCTACCCTCGCTGGGTTGGGCGACCGCAGAGCCGCGACGCAAGACGACGCTCAAATACATGCGACACTGCAACTGGGTCCAGGCGATGGAGGGGGACTTCGACTCCTCGCATCTGGGCTTCCTGCATCGCGACTTTTCGCAGGACCCCAAATCCGATCGCTTCGTGGACAATGATGGGAAGGACGCCTTGCGTGCGATCGTGGCCCTCGACCGGCAGCCGGAGCTCGAAGTCGTCGATACGCCGATCGGGGTGATGTATGGCGCGAGGAGGGAAACGCCCGAAGACGGTGAATATTGGCGCGTCACGCAGTTCCAGCTTCCGTTCTATACCAGCGTTCCTGCCTATAACGGCCTTAACCGGCTGAAGATCTGGGTACCGATGGACGACACGCACACAATGGTCTGGGAAGCCAATTGGAGCGACCGCCAGGACCTCGACGAAGAGACCAGGCTTGGCCATCGGGGGCGCGTGGGCAAGAGCGGCTTCCTGCCCGACGATGACGGATGGCATGGCCGTGGCCGCTTCTTTGCCCGTGAGGCCAACGACTACCTGATCGACCGCGAGCGGCAGCGAGAGGTCAATTTCAGCGGGATGGAAGATGGTACCCCGGTCCAGGATGCGGCAATGCAGGAAAGCATGGGTCCGATTGTCGACCGGACACGGGAACATCTCTCTGCTTCCGATGCCGCGATCATCCGCATGCGACGAAGCTTGCTGGGTTCGGCGAAGGAGCTGGAACGGAAGGGAACGCGTCCGCCCGGAGCGGACGCCCCCGACGCCTACCGAAGGCATGGCGACCAGTTTCTTGTGCCGCCGGCCGAAGACTGGAAAAGCACTTATGAGCGGCGCATGGACGAGCAATATACCCTGCCGGGCAAGTTGGCTTGATCTTAGCTTGCAATCGCGCCTCCGATCACCCAAGAAAATGCCCCAATCCAGGTGCCAGGCCGAATTGAGTATCAAGTGTCTATTCTGAAACAACTATTCTCCCACAAGCCGGAGCAAGTCGCAGTTGTGGTCGGCGACGACGCACTCACCTATGGCCGGCTTTGCGGAGATATCGACGCAATGGCCAATTGGCTCTCCGGCAACGGGCTGGAGCCGGGCATGCGTATCAGCATTCACCCGAGTGACATCGGCCGCCCGGGCTATTGGGACTGGATCGCGCATCTTGGCGCAATCCGCGCCGGCCTGGTCCATTCGACCGGTTCGCTTGCGGCAGGCGCCGCTGTAAGGACCGCACTCGGCCCCAACCAGGCCGCGGTCGGCTGGCTCGGCAACTGGAAGCCGCATCGGGGCTTTTCCGGCAAGCAGCTTGCCTTTGCTCCCGAAACCCTGGCGCCACTTGCAGAACAGCTCGGCATTTCGATGGACGACAAGCCCCTGGAGACAGTTGAGGAACATGCAGGGAGGGTGTTGAAGACGTCCGGCACGACCGGAAATCCCAAACTTGTGCTCTGGGATTCTAGCATGATCGCCGCGCGCCTGGCCCAGATCAGGGAAATCGACGAACTCGGGCCATCGACCTGCCTGCTGCCGCTGCTCGGATTTCCGACCACCGCGGGCTTCCGTTATCCTTTGGCGGTCTGGCAGGCGGGGGGATCGGTCATCCTTCCGGCGGATGGCGATAAAGGCAGCGGGCTGGTCAAGTCGATGGCGGGTTCGACGCTGGTGATTGCCTCGCCGTTTCGGTTCCGCGGCTTTCTCGGTCAGGTCGAAGGGGAAATTCCCGGCCGGGAAGGCAGGGTGCTCAAGCTCTTCGGTGGCCGCCTCCCGCCGCTCTTGCGCGATGCCGCCAGGAAGCGCGTCGCTGGGACCGTGATGACCAGCTACGGCTCGACCGAGACTGGCAGCGTGGCTACCGGCGATGCTTCGCATGTCGACCGACACCCCGGGTCGGTTGGGTTTGTGGTCAAGGGGGCGGAGTTCGAAGTCATCGGCAAGGACGGAAAGCCCGCTGAAAGGGGCACGGTCGGCGTGGTCCGCGTCAAGACCGACGTCATGTCGGATGGATATGCCGGCGCGGCACAACCTCAGGCGCGAAGTTCGTTTCGCGATGGCTGGTTCTACCCGGGGGACCTTGGAGTGATCCATGAGGATGGCCTGATAGCGATCGCCGGACGGATGTCGGATACGATCAACGTGTCCGGGACCAAGCTGCCGGCCCTCGACATAGAGAATTCGCTGGCCGGACTGTCCGGCGTCGAGGACATTTGCGCCCTTTCGCTTCCGCTCGATTCGCAGGACTTGCTGGCGATTGCGGTGGTTTGCGACAAGGATGTCGATCAGGACTACCTCAAATCCGAATGCGCCGCGAAGCTCCCGAAGAATCTCAACTTTGTCGTCCTGCGGGTCCAACGGATTCCCCGCAATGCGATGGGCAAGGTGATGAGATCGACATTTGCCCGAAGGCTGGCGGAAACCGTCAAGCCCAGGGGCAAGCAGCGGCAACTCCAGGACTCCTGAGAGGCAAGGCGCGATGCTGGAAACGAACATGATGACTGAAGCGCTGCGTCCGCGTCTTTCCCGGTTTCTGGGCGGAGAAGACAGGATATTCGACCCTGGCAGGATCCACGTGATCGGCGCCCTTCACGGCGAAGGTGTCGGACCGGAAGTGGTTCCCGTCGCGCTCGGAATGCTCCGGATCCTCGAGGCCAACAGCAGCCGCCGTTTCGACATCCGGACCGGTGGCGCGATCGGCTACCCGGCAAAGGAAGTGTGCGGTCGCAGCCTGTCCCCGCAAGTGACCGAATTTGCGCGCGAAATCTTCCGCGACGGCGGAGCGCTGTTCTGTGGCCCTGGCGGCGAGCGATTTGTCTATGAGCTGCGCCAGGAGTTCGGCCTGTACTGCAAGTTCACGCCGATCGAGCCGCTGGCGGAATTGGCCGGTTCCGGCGTGGTCCGCCCGCAGGTCGTCGCCCAGGCCGACATGATCGCCGTTCGCGAGAATATGGGAGGGGTCTACCAGGGCAAGTGGGACTATTCGGACTCGCCAGACGGAGCCACGGCCAGTCACAGCTTCAGCTACCGCGAAGCCGATGTCCGTCGCATCCTCGGGGTGGCATCCCGGCTCGCGGCTTCGCGGCGATGCAGACTCCACCTGGTCCTGAAGCCCGGCGGCGTACCGTCGATCTCCGACCTCTGGCGGCAATGCGCAGAGACCGCGGCGCAAGAGGCAGACGTCGAACTCCATGAGCTCGAAATCGACAATGCCGTCTACCAGCTGATCGCCAATCCCGGCCAGTTCGATGTGATCGTCTCGCCCAACATGTTCGGCGATGTGCTGGCGGACTGCGCCGCACTTCTGCTCGCTTCGCGTGGACTTTCCTATTCGGGCAATTTCGACGATCTCGGCAATGGCGTTTACCAGACCGGTCATGGCGCGGCGCGCGACATCGCCGGGCACGATATCGCCAACCCGATTGGACAGGTCCTGTCATTGGGCATGATGCTGCGCGAAAGCTTTGCCTGGCCCGAAGCCGACCGGGAACTCAGGACTGCCGTTCGCGCGGTGCTGCAGACCGGCAAGCGCACCAGGGATGTCGCCACGCCGAACAGCGAAGTTCTCGGCACCAGGGCGTTTGGCGAAGAACTCATGGCTCAGCTGGAAAGGCAGTTGGCGGGCAAGGTCTTGTGACAGGCAGGGTCGCCCTGGTCCTGGTTGATCTTCAACGGGATTTCCTGGCCGACCCGAAGCTTGAACCGGACGCGGCCACGCTGACCCGGAAGATTGCCGAGCTGCTGGGCTGGTTTCGCGGCCAGGGCCGCCCGGTCGTTCACGTCCAGACCCGCATTGCCGCCGATCTCTCGGACGCGATGCCGCATTGGCGGCAAGCCGGGAAGCGCATGTGCATCGACGGCACAAATGGCGCCGATGCACCCGCGGATCTTGCGCCGGCCGGGAATGAGCCGGTTGTCGCCAAGCGCTCCTATGACGGGTTCGAGAATCCCGAACTGGAAAGCATGCTTCGCGAGCTGGGAGTGGAAGCGCTGGTCGTTTGCGGAGTACATACCCATGCCTGCATCCGCACCACGGCCGTCACCGCCTACGGCAAGGGGTTCGAGGTCCTGCTCGCGCTGGACGGGATCGGCTCCTACGATCCGGCCCATGCCGCATTGACGCTCGACTGGCTCGGCCAGCGCGCGGTTCGCTGCCTCGACATCGCATCGATCATGGATATTGTCGCAGGGTTCTCGGCGCAGCCCGCGCAAGCGGGGCCGGTCTTCCTACATCGCGACCCGAAGGATTGGTTCAAGGTGCTCCATGAAGTGCCGGCATCGGGCTGGGCCGAGGTGTCGGGTGCGGCAGGTCGGTTGAACGATCGCCAGAAGCAATGGGCCGCCAGGCCGCTGCAGGAACGACGGGAGCGGCTGCTTGCCTGGCATGCGATCCTCGATGCTGCGCGCGACCACTGGACTACGATGCTCGTTCGGGATGTCGGAAAGCCGCTTCGCGATGTGCAGGGCGAGATCGGGTATGCGCTCGCGCTGCTGGAGCATTGCTGCCGCTCGCTCGAAGATTTCGAGCAGGGAGAGGGGCGCAGCATCCGCTACCGGCCGCTCGGGACCGTCGGGATCATCACCCCGTGGAACAATCCCTTCGCCATGCCGGTGAGCAAGCTCGCGCCCGCCCTGGCCTATGGCAATTGCGTGGTCTGGAAGCCCGCATTGGAAGGTACCGCTATGGCCCGGGCCTTGAAACAAAGCCTCGAAGAAGCTGGACTCGGCGACCTGGTCGAACTGGTGACGGGCGGCGCAGACGCCGGACGAGCGTTGGTCGAGGCGCCCGGTCTGGCGGCCATCGCCTTCACCGGCTCGGTCAAGGTCGGCCGGGAAATCGCGACGCGGTGCGGCCGGTTGATGCGGCCGGTCCAGGCCGAGCTTGGCGGAAACAACGCGGCGATCGTCCTTGTCGATGCCGACCTGTCGCTGGCGGCGGAAGAGCTTGCCGCGGCCATGTTCAGCTTTGCCGGGCAGCGCTGCACCGCGATCCGCCGGGTGATCGTCGAACGATCCGCCTACGCTGAATTCGCCAAGCTGCTGCGTACCGCCACGCTGGCCTTGAAGACCGGCGACCCCGCCGACCCGGAAACGCAAGTCGGCCCGCTCATTTCCAGGGCCAGGCAGCAGGAGCTTTTGGCGCTGGTCGAGCGAGCGGCCAGCGAGGGCGCCGAAATCCTCACCGGCGGGTCGGTGCCGACCGATTGCAGCGCAGACGGGTGCTGGATGCTGCCCACCATCGTGGCGCGACTGCCCGAAGACTCGCCGATCCTCGGAACGGAACTGTTCGGCCCGGTCGTCGCGCTGGTCGAGGCCGACGACCTCGATGCTGCCCTTGCCGAGCATAATCGCGGCGAAATGGGACTGCTCGGTGCGCTGTTCTCGAACGACAAGGAGGCCCAGGCCCGGTTCCTCGCCGAGGCCGAGGCCGGAATGCTGCTCTTGAACCAGGCCCGGCCCGCCTTTTCGCCCGCAGGCCCCTTCGTCGGGTGGAAGAATTCGGGTTACGGCATTCCCGAGCACGGCCGCTGGAACCGGGACTTCTACACCCGGACACAGGCGGTCTATGGCGAGTGACAGTTGCAGGTGAGGGTCAAGGCAAGATGATTTTTGACGATCCCAAGGTCTCTGCGGTGTTCGAGGAATATCGCGCGCGGCACGGGGAAGAGCGCATCCGGCTGGGCGGGCTCGCGCCTTCCGAAGCCGGTGCAAGTCGCGACGAGTTCCTCCTGCCGGTGGGCGAGGAAGCGGCATGGCTGCTCCATTCGCTGGCGATTGCGCGCAGGCCGGCCCGCATGCTCGAACTCGGGACCAGCTATGGCTATTCGACCCTGTTCCTCGCCGATGCCGCGCGGGTTTGCGGGGCGAAGCTGGTTACCGTCGACCTGGTCGCCGAGAAGCAGGCCTATGCCGCGGCGATGCTCGAAAGGGCCGGACTGGCTGACCATGTCGAATTCCGTTGCGGCGATGCGATCGCAATCGTCGATGCCGATCCCGGTCCGTTCGATTTCGTCCTCCTGGATATCTGGAAGGACCTCTATGTCGCGGGATTCGAAGCGGTCTATCCCAAGCTCTCCGAAGAGGCGATCGTCGCCAGCGACAACATGGTCTACCCCGAAGGTGCGCGCGCAAATGCTAGGGCGCTGCGCGATGCGATCCGGGCCAAGCCGGACATGCAGACCGCCCTGCTGCCGGTCGGGCAGGGCATCGAGGTCAGCGTCAAATGGAGCTCGGGAAGCGCGAAGCTCTAGCCGAACAGGCCCATAGCAAGGATTTCATCGATCCGGTCGATCACCCGATGCGGGCGGCGTTCCGGAGGCGCGCTTGCCCATTCCTCCGCGGAGGTTGTGCCGGTGGTCACGCCGATCCCGATCGCGCCGCCGAGCCGCGCCATCTCGGTTTCGACCTTGGGATCGTCGCCAATCACCATCACCCCGTTCATGGGGACGCCCAGCTGGGACGCAACGAATTGCATCGCATGGAGCGAGGGCTTGCCGGTGACTTCGGGCTCCTTGCCGGTGACGCGGGCGATCGCGCCGCTGATGGCGCAGCTGTAACCGAAACTGCGCCCCTGCTGGGTGGCGAAGAACGGCACGTCCGAAGCGGTGAAGAAAGACGCGCCTGCGAGCACCGCTTCGCAGGCGGCGTGTATATCGGGCATGGTGCACTCGGGGTGCCAGGCGATATAGACCGCGTCGGCACTCTCGGCTCCGTCTTCGCCCGGAACGCAGGTCGCGATCCCGTCGCCGTTCAGGGCATCGGCCACGCCCTGCGTTCCCAGCACCAGCACACGCCCGATTGCCCGCTCGCGGAAGACATGCGCGGCGACGCTGTTGGGAGTGAACAGGTTTTCGTCGGGGATCGGCAGGCCGATGCTGCGCAGGCGCGGGGCCTGGACACTGGCGGGATAGGCGCTGCCATTGGTCAGCGCGAGATAGGGGATGCCGCGCGTCTTGAGCGCCTCGAGCGTTTCGACCGCGCCCGGTAGAACCTTGTATTCGCCGAGCGAGCGGTTGGAGAGGATCAGCGTCCCATCGAGATCGAACATCACCCCGCGTGCGACCCGGTTGTGTTCCGGGCCGAGCGGCTCGTCGAATTCAATCATTGGCCGGGACTCGTCCAGTTGGGTTGAGGCTCCCCTCCCCGTCGGGGAGGGGGTGGGGGTTCAGCATCCGCGGGTGTGGTACACCTCTTCCCGACCTCCCCCTCCAGGGGGAGGGGGAATATTTGCGACGAAAACGGGTCCATCAGGCTTCCACTTCGAGCTTGAAACCGTCTTTCTCGACGGTGAGTTCGGTGATGTCTTTCCTTGCCAGCACTTGCCTGACCAGCGCCATCACCCCGCTCGTCTGCGGATCGTAATGCCGTTCCGCCGGGCCGGCTGCCTGCATTGCATCGACCAGGTTTGCGGGCATGGTGGCGCGCAGCAGGAATTCCTCGTCCGAGAGGTTCGCGCCGATCTTGCGACGCAATTCGGACAGTTCGGCCATCGGCGGCTCGGCCAGCAATTCCCTGGTCCGCGGATTGGCCATGATCCGGTCCATCAGATTGGGCTCGACGGGCTGGATCGGGCGGCCGAACTTGCCCAAGGCGAAGCGGATCACTTCGTCGGGGATCACACCCCAGCGCTCTTTGCCGGTGACGTTCATCACCGCTTGGGTTTGCAGCATCTGGGCGAACGGCGTCATCACGATCACCCAGCCGAGCTCCTCGCGCACGCGGCCCATTTCCTCGATCACGGCGGCTTCGAGTTCGGGCACCCCCTGGTCGATCAGATGGCGGCGCATCGTGCCGACCATCCCGCCGGGGAGGTTATGGTGGAAATAGGCCGCGTCGAACGGCATCGGCTGGCCCGTGGGCAGGCCCTCAGCTTCGGCGAGGGCGGTGAAATAGCGGCTGACTTCCGCGACCGCCTCGTCGTCGATCTCGACCGAGTGCCCCATCGCGCGCAGATTGGCGATCATCCGCTCGATCGGCGGGTTTGACGTTCCGTCCGCCGCGCCGCCGCTGGCGCACTGGATCGTGCTCGCGCCGAGTTCTGCCCCTTCGAGATAGGCCTGTTCGGCCAGGCCGATCGTGCAATGCGAATGGAGTTCGAGCTCCTTGTCGCCGATTTCGGCCATGATCGCCGGGATCAGCGTGCGGGCGCGTTTACTGGTCAGCAACCCGCCCGGATCCTTGATGTAGAGCGCGTCTATATCGGGGCTCGCAGCCATGAGCCGGGCTGCTTCGGCATAATGCGCGTCGTCGTGGATCGGGCTGATCGAGAACACCAGCGCGCCGACCACCTGTTCGCCGCCCGCGCGTTTGACCAGTCGTGCCACTTCGACGTTCGATTTCGCATCGTTCATCGGGTCGGCGAGCGCGAAGCGGCGGATGCCGTTGGTCGACAATGTGCGGAAGGCGAGTTCCATGAATTCGGGACTGGCCGTCTCCCAGGCGATGAAGCGGAACCCGGTCGAGAGGAATTGCAGCGGGGTCGTCTTGCAGGCATCGGCCATGCCGCGGATCCGCTCCCACGGATCCTCCTGCTTGTAGCGCACGGCCACGCCCATATGGGTCGAGGTGGTGAAATCGATCGCCTTGAAGCCGCAGCGCTCCATGGCGGGGGCGATCGTCAGCGTGCGCGCGGTATCGACACCCAGTGCGCCCCACAGGCACTGGTTGCCATCGCGCAGGCTCGTTTCGACGATGCGGATATTGGCCATCAGCCGACCTTTACCCGGACCAGCGGCTGGTCCTTTTCGACCGCCGTGCCGTTTTCGGCGAGCAGCGCAATCACCGTGCCCGCCACGCCCGCGCGGATCGGGTTCATCAGTTTCATCACCTCGATAATGCCGATCGTGCTGTCTTCGGTGACCCGGCTGCCCACTTCGACGAAGGGCGGGTCGCCGGGCCGCGGCGAATGGTAGAAATTGCCCAGCAATGGCGCGGGAATGTCGACCTCGCCTTCGCCAGGCCCTCCCGTCGCCCGGGGGGCGGCGGACGCAGGTTCGGGCGCCGTGGCCGGATGCGCGATATCGACCAGCTCGACGCCATCCTCGTTGCGTTCCCTGCGCGGCGACGCCCCTCCGCGCCGGATGCGCAGCTTGAACTCGCCCACCTCGAGCCTGAGGTCCGAAAAATGGCTCTCGTCGAGCAGCCTCGTGATTTCTGCGATTTCCTTCGCGGTTAAGATCATCGCTTCCCGCCGAAGATGTTCATCACATGCGCCATCGGATTGGCTACCGGAGCGGCGACCGGGGCCGCGTCCCTGGCCGACCAGACCGTCTCGGGGCGGCTCTGGAGCAGCAGGATCCTGCCCTGCTTGTCGAGCGCCCATTCGATATCCTGCGGCTTGCCGTAATGGCGCTCGATCCGGCGCCCGACATCGCGCAAGGCCTGCAGATCGTCGTCGCTCAGGCAAGGGGCATTGGCCTCGCCGGCTTCGAGTTCGACCTCCACGATGCCGCCGCCTTCCGCCGGCACCTGCTTGGCATGCTTGTGCGAGATGTCGCGCTGCTGGATCTCGCCGGTGATCTTGCCGATCACCCATTTGTCGGGCGTGACTTCGCCGGAGACGACCGCCGAGCCGAGGCCCCAGGCGCCCTCGACCGTGATCACCGATTTGTCGCCGGTGGTCGGGCTGCGGGTGAACATCACCCCGGCGCAGCGCGCATCGACCATCTGCTGGACGACCACCGCCATCGCCACGCCATCCTCGGGGAAATCATGCTTGCGGCGATAAGTCATGCTCTCGACCGAGTAGAGGCTGCCCCAGCATTCGCGCACGCGGGTGACCGTGTCCTCGGGCGAAAGCACCCACAGGAAGGTATCCTGCAGCCCGGCGAAACTGGCGTCTTCGGCATCCTCGGTCGTGGCCGAGCTACGGACCGCGACCTGGGCTGCCCCCAGTTCGGCATGGGCGGCGAGGATCGCCTGCTCCACTTCGACCGGCATGGCCTCTTCGATCACACGTCGGCGCAGCTCCTCCGAAAGCCGGGTTACGGCACCGAGATCGGTGTGGTCGAGCGCCTCGACCTTGCCGCGGACCGGTTCGCGCGCCTCGAGCGCGGCGAGGAATTCTTCGAACGCATGGGTGGTGACGACGAAGCCCGGTGGGACAGCGATCCCGGCACCCGTCAATTCGCCAAGGCTGCCGCCCTTGCCGCCAACGGTCGGACGGTCGGCGATCCCGACCTCGCCGAACCAGGCGATGGAAGCAGTGCTCACCCGATCCTCCCCTGGGAGGGGAGGTGGCAAGCGCCGCAGG
>NZ_DBNHSF010000038.1:0-21282 GCF_057143545.1 Candidatus Andeanibacterium sp. | reverse complement strand
TGTAAGAGGAGCCGCATATGTACGACTTCAATCCCGAGAGGCGGAGAATCCTGGGCTGGCTGGGAGCGGGTGCGGCGCTGACCTTCGGGTTCGCAATCGTCAGCCAGAACGCCACCGCGGCCAAGGGCAAGTTCAGGATTTCCTACAGCGAAGCGGAATGGCGCAAGCGGCTGACCCCGAGCGAGTTTGCCGTGCTGCGCGAGGAAGCGACCGAGCGGCCGTTCACTTCGCCGCTGAACGACGAGAAGCGCAAGGGCACCTTCGTTTGTGCCGGATGCGCCAATCGCCTGTATTCGAGCGCCACCAAATATGACAGCGGGACCGGCTGGCCAAGCTTCTGGCAGCCGATCGACGACGGCGCGGTCGGCTATTCGACCGACTACAAGCTGGGCTACCCGCGGCGCGAGGTCCATTGCGCGGATTGTGGTGGCCACCTTGGCCATGTGTTCGACGATGGGCCGCGCCCGACCGGCAAGCGCCATTGCATCAACGGCGTCGCGCTCGACTTCCTGCCGGCCTAGCCGATCACCTGCCAGACGCGGAACTCGCCGTCGGCCTCGGTAAACACGGGCTGTAGCCATGCCGGCACCCGGCCGGCGCGCAACTCGGCCGCAAATCCGCCGGGCGAGTGATGGGCATATTGGGCCATTTCCGCCAGTCCCGGGCACAGGGCGACATATTTGGTGCCGCGCGTGCGCAGGCTGCGGCGCGCGTCGGCCGAGCTTCCAAGGAAGGTCGTGATCAGCTCGCGCATGGCCGCGTTGCCGCGATGATGGCCAGTGGCGACGACGCTCAGCTCGCTGTCGAGAACGATCTGCGGGCTGATGTCGAGCGGGGCGAGGACTTCCGCCCGGCCGAGCTGCCCGAGTTCGCGCGCCGCCGAAGGGACATCGCAATCGGCGGCCCGGCTTATGGCGACGGCCTCGCGCTGCGCCTTCGCCGGGACCGCGAGGGCCAGGAGCGTGAAGGGCAGGGCGGGGACCAGCGCCAGGGCAATCGCGACGAAGGCGGCGATCCGCTTCTCGGTGCGGCGCATGCGCCGCAAGGCGTGATACCAGTTGGCGATCTGCCAGCCGAGCGGCGGAGCCGCCAGCGCCCCGGCAACCGCACCGGCGCGCGCCACGAACACCGCCACCGCCAGGGCGGCGGCGATCAGCAGCGCGTAGTCGAACCAGAAGCGGCGCAACCAATCGGTGCTTTGCGCGCCCAGCCTGATGGCCGCGACGAGGCCGATCAAGGGCGGTACCACGATCGGCAAGATGTCTTGCGGCCGCTGCTGCCAGATCGGCAATCCTTCGATGACGTGGCTGTACCAGTATTGCCGGACCACCGGGTCGAGCGCCGAGAAGCTGCCGGAAGTGCATTGCGGCGCGGCGAAATAGACAATTGCCAGCGCCCCGGCGGCGATCAGCGCGAAACCCATGATCTGGAACGGGACCGGGTGCGGACGGAAGGTAGCCATCCCCGCAATGCCCACCGCGCCCCAGGCAAAGACCGTCAAGTGCACCGGGGAGATCGCGTCGCAATGATTGACGAACTCGCCAACCCCGCGCGTGCCGAGAAACAGGGCCAGCGATCCCGCGGCAAGCGCCAGCATGGCGTGAAACAGCCACTGGCGGTCGGTCTTGCCTTTCAGCCAGCGCAAGGCAAGCACGCCGATGAAGGCAGCGGCCATTGGCAGGCCTTCGAGCGAAATCGACATCCAGGCGGCCAATGCCAGGCCGATGACCCAGCCGCCGACGCGCGGATTGCGCGCCATGAGGCCGTTCGCCGCAACCAGCGCCAGCACGATCTGCCAGCCGTGATGATCGATCCTGAGCGGGCGCAACTGGCTGACCACGGGTACCGAAAGCGCCAGTGCAAGGCAGGCAAAGCCGGTTGCTTCGGCACCGATCAGGCGCCATGCAATGCGCCCGGCGAGCAGCAGCGCGATCGCAAGCGTCAGCAGCGGGATCAACACCAGGGTGACGGCTTCCGCGCTCGACTGGCCGAGCAAGGGTGTGAATACCAGCAGCGAAGCCGCCAGCGGGATGTCGACCAGCCGCGACCAATGCATCGGCACGCCGCCATTGGGGCTGTCGACCCGGTGCTGGGTGAGATCGAACCAGCCCTGGCCGGCGAGCAGGTCGCGGACCTGCTGGAGCCGCAGCACGTCGTCGGGGTCGGGGAAGCGCAGCGCGAGGATCGCACCGAGATTGGTCAGCACGGACAAGACCGCGACCAGCAGGAATGCGAGGCCCGCGCGCTGCAGCAGCTCGCCTTCGAAGGCGGAGCGGCGGCGTTCGGTGAGCAGCGTCACGACCCGCTCCGGTGACGAAACACGACCTGGCTCCGCAGCAGCCAGGTGCAAACAAAACTGACCCCGATCGCCACCAGCTTGGCGAGCCGCGGGTCGAAGCCCAGCGCATCGCCGATGCCGACAATGCCTGTCGTAAGCGCAAGCCCGACCAGCGCCGAGCCGACGAACAGCGCCTTTTGCCGGGTTCGCGCAGGTCCGCGCTCGGCAACCCTGCCATTGAAGACCGAGCGGCTGGAAAGCAGCCAGTGGGTGAGGATGCCGATCGAATAGGACAGCGCCGAGGCCGGCGCGGCGGGGGTTCCCAGCGACAGCAGCGCCAGGAAACTGCCCATGTCGACTGCCAGCGCAACAGCGCTCGCCACCCCGTAGCGGAACAGGAGTTCAAGCGTGTGGCGCTCGGCTCCCGCTTGCGTCATTTCTCCACGAGCGGAGCGCCGACCGGAAAAGAAGGTGGCCAGCATCGCACCCTATCCCTGATCCGCCCGGACGGGTTGGCCGGTAGCACCGTGAACCAGGTCTGGCGAAGTGCCCTCGCCTCCGCGCCAGCGCAGCATCAGCCATGGCACCCGGTCGGGCGCGAACTGCTTGCGGTGATGGCGGTCGAAATAGGGCGGCATGTGATCGCCGACGATCAGGATATCGGTCGGCGGGAAATCCGCCGCGGTGATCTCGCGGACAAGCGCCTGGTCGACCGCGTCCCAGATCGCGAACTGGCGACAGATCATCGGCAGTTCCGCCGCCAGCTTGGGCGAGACGGTCTCGCAATGATCGACATCGAGATTGTAGCTCGGCGGGACCGGCAGGTGCGAATTGACCGTCAGCCAATAGACGAATTGCGGCTTTTCGGCGGATTTGAGCCGCTCGGCGAGCAGCTTGGGCACGTCGCGATCGCAAGCCCCGGGGAAGACCCCGCCGCAAATGCGGGTCCCCTGTTCGACCAGCCGGTCGGCAAAAACCTGTTCGTCGAAGCCGATATTCGGATACCAGGTCTCGCGCTCGAAGAAATCGCCGGTGAAGCTGTGATAGGCAATCGAATCATAGCCCTGCGCGCGCAACTGCGCGGGCAGGCAGCCAGTATCGGTGCGGTCGAGCAGGTCGTGATAATCGCCCCAGCGGCCGCACAATTCGCGGATCTCCCCGGCTGTGGTCGAATTGTAATAGGTCGTCTCGCCGGTCGAGAGTTCGAACCGGTCGGTGACCGCCGGGTCGCGATAGCGTGCGAACAGCAGCCGCGACATTTCCTCGTTCGCCACCGGAACCCCGAGGGACTCGACCATGATCACCATGAGGTTGCGCTGCGCAGGCGCGGCACCCGAAACCAGGTCGGACTGTTCCATGGCCGAAGTGAACGGTGCCCCGGCCACGGCTTCGCGCTTGTAATGGCCGCGCATGCCCGTCCCCATCCAGATATCGAGCGATGCGACGCCGAGAACGGCGATCACGGCAAGAACCAGAAGCCGGTTGTCGGAGAACCCGCTCCTGCGGCGCAGGGCGAACCAGGCGCCGCCGGCCAGCACGAGCAGGGCCGCTGCCCCGTACATGTATTCGATCGACTGCGACGGATCGAGTTCGAGAAAGAATTTGAGCGAGGCGAGCAGCGAGGACAGCGACAGGTTGAACAGCCCGGCCACGAAGGAGAGGATCGAATAGGCCAGCAATCCGATAAAGGCGAGAAACTGCAGCCAGCGTAGGTGATGGCGCACGATCAGTCCGATCGCGCCGCCAAGGACGATCTCGGCATGGCGCGGTGGGGCGCCGATGATCCACATCAGGGCGAAGCCGGCGTTGAAGACGACGACCCAGACCAGCAGCCAGGTAAGGAAGCCCGACCGTTCGCCTTCGGCAAACGGCAGGGTAAGCCCCCGTTTGAGGCGGGCGGCAATCGGCGGCGGCGAGAGCGCTGCGGTCGCCATCTCAGGCTGCGTCCTGTTTGCGTTCGGGGGCGTCCACACGCTGCGGCACGTCCCGCAGCGATTGGAGCGCGGCGGCCTGGTCTGCGGTGATCGCTTCGCGCGACGGCAGCGCCGCTTCGGCGCCTTCGTTGCCAGCCTCGTGATACTCGGCGTCTTCGTTGACGCACCAGGTGTCGTAGATCCGTCGGCCCGCGAGGATGTTCTCGACCGTCAGCATCGCGGTCATCATCGCGTGGTCCTGGTTGTTGTAGCGGTGCATCCCGTTGCGGCCGACGAGGTGGAGCGTCGGGAACTTCTCCTCGAGCTCTGCCCGCATCGCCGCGACATTGGCGGCATAGCTCTCGTCATAGACCGGGTAGGCCTTCTCCTGGCGGACGACCGCGCCGCCGACCACGTCTGCGGGATCGCACAGTCCCAGCAGGCCCATTTCCACCTTCGCGAGCTCGACCAGGTCGTCGTCGGACGAAGCCCACAACCCGTCACCCTCGAAACAGAAATACTCGAGGCCGACGCAGGCGACTTCCTGGTCGGGCACCATTTCCGGCGACCATGAGCGGAAGTTCTGTACCCGGCCGACCTTCACCTTGCTGTCATGGATATAGATCCAGTTGTCCGGGAACAGATCTTGCGCCTTGATCATCAACGCGACGGTGAGGAAATCGCGGTATCTGAGCTGCGAAGCATTGAGCGCAGTATCGGGCAGCGGGTGGAGGCGTGCCGCCAGTTCGCGCATCGGCGCCGAACTGATCGCGTGCCTGGCCGTGATCACCAGCTCGCCCCCGGCGCTGCTCGCGGTCAGGCGCCAGCCGCTTTCGCCGTCCGCTGCGAGCTGCTTGAGCGCGTGTCCCATATGGACCTTGCCGCCGGCCGCCTCGATCTTGTCGCGCGCGGCTTCCCACATCATGCCCGGGCCAAGCCGGGGATAGCGGAAGGTTTCGAGCAGCGTTTTGACCGCCTGCCCGTCATTCGGCCGCCGGTTGAGGCCGAGCGAGCGCTTGAGCCCGTCGGTTACCGCACCCCACAGCGAGAGGCCCTTGATCCGCTGGGCAGCCCAGTCGGCGCTCATTTCGTTGCAGGGCATGCCCCACACCTTCTCGGTGTAGGTCTTGAAGAAGATCGAATAGAGCTTCCGCCCGAACTGGTTGGTGGTCCAGTCCTCGAAGCTCTTCACCTCCCTGATCGGGAAGAGCTTGGACCAGGCATAACTCGCCATGCAGGCAGCCGAACGCCAGATTCCCAGATTGCGCAGCGCCTCGAAGGCGCGCAGTGGGTAGGAATAGAATTTGCCCTCGTAATAGATCCGGCTCATCCGCGGGCGCTGGATGAAGTCGTCGGGCAGGATTTCGTTCCACAGGTCGACAACCTGTTGGCTTTTCGAGAAAAAGCGGTGGCCGCCGATATCGAAACGATAGCCCTCATGTTCGACCGTGCGGCTGATGCCGCCTACATAGGTCGCGTCCTTCTCGATGATCGCTACAGATTTGCCTTGCTTGGTCAGGAGATATCCGGCGGTCAGTCCGGCCGGCCCCGCGCCGACGATCGCGACATCGACTTCGACCTCGCTTGTGGCCCCCGGTTCCCTGATTCCAGACATGAATGCCCCTCACTTCGCGCCCCTTCACCGGGAGTGAAGGAAAATGGTTAGGGGATGGTTAACACCCTTATGGATTGGTCCCGTCGAGCGGCACGGAAATCCAGGTCCCGCATTCGACCGTGCAATTGCCCTGCAGCCGCGAAGCAAGCCGCGCCAGTTCGGCAAACTGGAACGTATCCGAGAAGACCAGCCCGTATTCGTTGTCCTTGCGCCAGCGCACGCTCGCCTGGATGATCGGCAATTGGTCGGCTTCGAGCCTCAGTTTCTGGTCGAGCGCGAGCCGCAGCGGGCTTTCGATCCGCGCACCCTGTTGCGAAAGATTGCGAACCACCACACCGGCGGTGGTACCGTGGCACGAGATCAGCGCCGGCAGCTGGAGCTTGAGGCGCACCGGCCGTTTGGGGAAGCGGCTCTTGTTCTGCAACAGCCGGTCGATGTCGACCGGCACGGAAAAGCGGAATCCGGCGGACCCGTCGCGCTCCCAGACCCGCTCGATCGCGTGCTGGTCACCATTGGGCAGTTCGAGGGTGAGCTGCTCATTGTGCGGCAAGGGGTGGAAGGTGCGGATGCTGACCCCGGTCGACGACGCATCTCGGATCACGCAGAGGAATTCGCCAGAGGCGCTGATCAGCTTGGCGGTGCGGATCAGCAGGGTAAAGCGGGGCGAAATGCGCTGTTCGTCGCCATCGCCATCACCGATGACCGCCAGTTCCTCCAATGTTTCCTGCGCCAATTCGCCCATCTAACGTCCCCTCGGTTCCTCCAGCCGGAACCGAAATCACCTGCCGGCCCCGCTCTGCGCAGGCGTTATCGCGCGCACGAGTTAGAACACGGCAAGTATGGGACTACGCAAGATTACCTAAGATTCCCTAACCGGACGCGGGAGTTCAGGCGGGTGGTGCGGGCGGCAGGACTCGAACCTGCACGAGGAAATCCTCAGGGGATTTTAAGTCCCCGGCGTCTACCATTCCGCCACGCCCGCAATCGAGCGCGCTCTAGCGCTGCAAGCCGATGCTTACCAGTAGCGCTTTGACGCGATCGCCGCGCCTTGGGCGAGCGCGGCCAGCTTGGCCCAGACGATTTCGGGATCGAGAGTGTTGCTCCCGGCATGGACCGAAAACCCGCAATCGACCCCTGCCATCACCCGCTCGCGCCCCAGCAGGTCGGCATAACGTCCGATCCGCTGGGCGATCAGTTCGGGGTGTTCGATATAGGGCGATTGCGGCTCGACCATGCCCGGGCACAGCACCTTGCCTTCCGGCAGCGCGTGTTCCTCGAAGAACGCGAATTCATGCGCATGGCGCGGATTGGCGCCTTCGATCAGCACGGTCTGCGGCTTCGCCTGCCAGACGATGTCGGCGATATCGGCGAGCGGAACGTCGCAATGATGCGGCCCGGGATAATTGCCCCAGCACAGATGCATTCGCAGCCTATCCGCCGGGATATTGCGCACCGCATGGTTGAGCGCCTCGACATTCATCTCGAGCTTTTTGCGGAAGCCATCGATGTCGAGCCGAGTGAACTGGACATGGCGGCCCATCGCCATGTCCGGACAATCGAGCTGCAGCGTGATCCCGGCATCGGCGATCGCCTCGTATTCGTGGCGCAGGGCCTCGGCGATGGCGAAGACATAGGCTTCGTCATCCTCGTAATAGCGGTTGGGGAAGAACAGCGCGGTTACGCCCGGCGAAGCCGCGCTCATGAAGGTCTCGTGACCTCCGGCAAGCCGGTTCAGCCGCGCGGCGTCTTCCTTCGGCGCCTCCATGTCCTTTACCGTGATCGGAGCAGTGCAGGCCGGGGCCGAGCGCTTGGCTCGCCCGGTGTTGCCGAATACCTGCGCCTTGGCGCCAGGAAACTCCTCGAGGTCCTGGAACTCGTATTGCCCGGCCTCGCCATCGAAGCCGGTCAGGCGATGCTTGATATATGTTGCGTAGCTCGGCTTCGACATTTCCCCGTCGCCGATCACGCTGATCCCGGCCTCGACCTGCCGAGCGATGACCTGGGCGGTGGCCTCGTCGATCGCTGCGTCGAGCGCAGCCTGGTCGACCGGCTCGCCGCCCTCGCGCGCGAACATCAGTTCGAGCAGCTGTTCGGGTCGCGGGAGGCTCCCGGTATGGGTGGTCTTGAACCCGCTCACGCCAGCTCTTCGCGAACGATCGCCGCCCCTTGCGCCATTGCCCGCATCTTGCCGAAGGCGACTTCGCGGGGGAGGTATTTGAGCCCGCAATCGGGCGCGACGACAAGCTTCTCTGCCGGGACATGCGGCAAGGCGCGGCGAATTCGCCCGGCCACGGTCTCGGGCGTCTCAACCTCGTGGGTCGAAAGGTCGAGCACGCCAAGGATGATGGTCTTGCCCGGTAGCGTCTCGAGGACCGAGGTATCGAGCTTGGACTGGGCGGTCTCGATCGAAATCTGCTGCACCTCGCTGGCAGCGAGTTCGGGCAGGAAGCTGTAGCCTTCGGGCCGTTCGTGGATCAGATGGGCATAGCCGAAACAGATGTGAAGGGCCGTCGTCCCGGTGACGCCATCGAGCGCGCGGTCCAGCGCCTGGAGGCCGTATTGGCGTGCCTTTTCCGGCCGCGCCTGCATATAGGGCTCATCGAGTTGGACGATGTCCGCCCCGGCGGCGAACAGATCCCTGATTTCCTCGTTGACAGCCCCGGCATAGGCCAGCGCGAGCGCTGCCGGATCGCCGTAGAAATCGTCTTGCGCCTGCTGGCTCATCGTGAACGGGCCCGGCACGGTGATCTTGATCGCCTTGCCGGTATGCTGCTTCATGAACTCGACATCGCGCACCTGCACCGGGTGGCGCCGGCTGATCTCGCCGGTCACGCGCGGGACCGGGACCGGCTCGCCGCTGCGATCGAGCGCGGTGCCGTGGTTTTCCATGTCGACCCCGTTCAAGGCCGTCGCGAAACGGTTGGAGTAGCTTTCGCGCCGCATCTCGCCATCGGTGATGATATCGAGCCCCGCCCGTTCCTGCTCGTGCATGGCGTAGATCGTGGCATCGTCCCACGCTTCCTCAAGGAATTCCTCCGGGATGCGCCAGAGCTCCTTCTGCCGGGTCCGCGGCGGGAACCGGCCGGCCAACTTGGCGCGATCGATCAGCCACTCGGGCTGGGCGTAAGAGCCGACCAGCGAGGTCGGCAACAGGGGAAGATCCATCAGCCGGCAGCTTCGAGCACGTGCGGCCGCACATCGTTGTTGGGGTGATGGTCGCCCGCAAGCCAGCGCTTCAATTCCGAATGCGCGTCCTTGGCGCGCATCGCATTGATCTTGTCGGCATGTTCGGCATCGCAGGTAAACTCGACGATCATCCCGTTGGGATCGACGACATAGACCGAGCGGCAATAGCCGTGATCGAGCACATAGGTCTGGGGAGGTTCAAGCCCCGCACTTTCGATCCGCCGCTCGAGTTCGGCCTGAGTCTCCTTGTCGACATTGAGCGCGATGTGAATGAAGGGCGACGAAGGAATATCGGGCCCGAATTCGGCCTGGTCCTTGTCATCCGCGAATTGGAAGAAGGCCAGCGCGCTGCCGTCGCCCAAGCCGAAGAAACAGTGGCAATAGGTGCGCACCGCGCCAAACAGTTCTTCCTGCTCACACCAGGTCGCAACCAGCGGGAATCCAAGCATATCTTCATAGAAGGCGCGCGTCGCCTCGAGGTCCTTGGTGACGTAGGCGGTATGGTGCAGGCGGCTTGGCAATTTGCTCATGTGATCTCTCCCAATGGCCGGGTGCGGGACTCGGCTGAACCGCGAGACTTTAACAGAGCTTCGCGCTGGTGCAATTCGCTCAATGGCTTCCCTTGACAGTTGCCCTTCCGCGCAGGGATAGCTTGGCGGATGTAATCGGTCGCGCGACTGATGCGAAATATCGGCAGCCACTTTTTCGCGTCGCGCTCCAGGGAGAACAGCCATGCGGATCGGGAAGCAGGACCAGCCATACAGCGCGATTTGCACCTCGGACGCGACCAGCATCACTGTGCGCGGCCGGGATTTGTGCGGCGACGTGATCGGCCAGATGGACTTCACCTCCTATTTCTGGCTGCTGGTGACCGGCGTCGAGCCCAATGATGAACAGCTGTTCTTCGCCAATGCTGTGCTGTGTTCGCTGGCCGAGCATGGCCTGGTGCCGAGTGTCGTGGCCGCCCGGATGACCTTTGCCGCCGCGCCCGAAGCGCTGCAGGGCGCAGTTGCTGCCGGGTTGCTCGGCTGCGGCTCGGTCGTGCTGGGAAGCGCCGAGGCCGCCGGGCGGTTCTATGTCGATTGCGTCTCCGACTGGCAGGAAGCGGGCGGCAGCGCCAAGGATGCCGCCACGCGGGGCATCCAGCGGCTCCGGGCGGCGAAGAAACCGATCCCCGGCTTCGGCCATCCGCAGCATTCGGACGGCGACCCGCGCGCCAAGCTGCTGCTGAAACTGGCGGAAGAGCGCGGCGTGGCAGGACAGCATGTCGAAATGCTTTATGCGATAAGGGACGCGCTGCCCGAAGCGATCGGGCGGCCGCTACCGGTCAACGTCAACGGCCCGATCCCGGCTGTGATGCTCGATGTCGGCTGGCCGCTCGCGGCGCTCAAGGGGCTGGCGCTTTTGTGCCGGACGGCAGGGCTGGTCGCGCATCTCACCGAGGAGGCCGAACGACCGATCGGATTTATCCTTTCGGGCAAGGCTGCCGAGGCGATCGAGTATGATGGGCCGGAAAGAGGCTGAAGACCCTTGCCATTGTCCCGCTCCGGCCTGCAACGTGAGACACGCGTGCTGAAGGGAGGCCGACTATGACCATGAAAGCACACAAGTTCGCAGCCTTGGTTGGCCTGCCTTTCGCGTCGCTCGCGCTATCCGCATGCGAAACCACGCCCGAAGGCGAGGCACCTTACGAACCCAGTGCCTCGATGGGGATGCTGATCGCGCGGGACAATTGCGCGAGCTGCCATGAATTGTTCCTCGACCGGGAATCCCCGAACCCCGACGCGCCATCCTTCCGCGAGATCGTCAACCGGCCGGGCATGACGCCCGAAATGCTGGCCGCCTGGCTCAGGGACGGGCACAATTATCCGGCCGAAATGGGATTCCATCTCGAGCCGCACAGGGTCGATTCGCTGGTGCTCTACATGATCCGCCAGCAGTCCGAGGAACCGGCAAGCTGACCCTGGGGAGAACATCGCGCCGCAGATTGCATTGTTCCGCCAAACATCGTCACCCTGAACTCGTTTCAGAGTCCATTTCTCGCGACTGACAAAGGTTCCTTGTGGCGCGATGGATGCTGAAACAAGTTCAGCATGACGCCGGTAGGGTGAACTTCACTCCCCGCTTGCCAACCCTGTTCTCCCCTCGCAGAGTGGCGAGCGGGAGCAGCGGATGCCGGCAGCAGAATTCGACTTTGTGGTGGTTGGAGGCGGGTCCTCGGGAGCATGCCTCGCGGCGCGGCTAGGCGAGGACGAGGGCACGACGACGTGCCTCCTCGAAGCAGGCGGACACGACACCCATCCCTTCATCCACGTCCCGAGTTTCGTCGCCGCCGCAATCCAGCGCAAGCCGACCAACTGGAACTTCGCCACCGTGCCCCAGCCGGGCATGGCGAACCGGCAAATCCCGGTGCCGCGCGGCAGGGTGCTGGGCGGATCGGGCAGTATCAACGGGATGGTCTATTTCCGCGGCCATCCGACCGATTACGACGACTGGTCGGACGCCGGCTGCCATGGCTGGTCCTATCGCGAAGTACTGCCCTATTTCACCCGCACCGAGCATAACGAGAACTATCCCGAAAGCGTGTTTCACGGCCACGGGGGCCCGATCAACGTCAAGCATGTCGACGGGCCAAACGAGCTCAATTACGCCTTCATGGAAGGGCTCGCCTCGCTGCAATTCCCCGCCTGCCCCGATTTCAACGGGCCCAATCCGGAAGGCTATGGCCGGCGCCAGGGGCTGATCGGCAAGGGCCGCCGCCAGAGCACGTCGATCCAGATGCTGCGGCCCGCCGCGGCGGCGGGCAAGGTCCATGTCCAGACCGACGCGCCGGTCAAGCGGGTGCTGGTCCGCGACGGGCGCGCCACCGGCGTCGAACTCATCGACGGGCGGGTGATTTCTGCCCGCCGCGAAGTGATCCTGTGCGCCGGGACGGTCCAGACTCCGCAGATCCTGATGCTCTCCGGCATCGGCCCTGGAGCGCACCTGCAAGAGCTCGGCATCGACATTGTAAGCGACGTGCAAGGGGTGGGCGCGAACTATCACGACCATGTGGCTTCGCCGCTTCATATGGAGACCAGCGATCCGACCTCTTATGGCATCAGTTGGCAGGCGTTGCCGCGCGATGTCTTCTGGTTCATCTGGTACCTCGCCACCCGCAAGGGTCCGCTCGCCGGCAACGTGTTCGAAAGCGTCGCCTTCCTTAGAACCGATCCATCGCTCAGCCGGCCCGACGTGCAATTCGTGTTCCAGCCGGCCAGGCGGCTGACGGTGAAGGGCGTGCCGTTCCCGGTCGGCCATGGCTATGCGATCAGCCCGGTCGCGCTTTACCCCAAGGCGCGCGGCACGGTCCGGCTGGCGAGCCCCGACCCCGCCGCCGCGCCGCTGATCGACCCCAGGCTGCTTGGCGAGCCCGAGGATATCCACCCGCTGATCCGCGCGCTCAAGATCGCGCGCAAGGTGTTCGCCAGCGAGGCCTTCGCCAAATATGATGGCGCCGAAGTTGCGCCCGGCCCCAAAGTCCAGTCCGACGACGAGCTCGACGCTTATATCCGCGAGACCGGCTACACGGTGCACCACCCGGTCGGCACCTGCCGGATGGGGAGCGATCCCGAGGCAGTGGTCGACACCCAACTTCGCTTCAACGGCATCCAGGGGCTGCGGATCGCCGATGCCTCGATCATGCCGAGCATTATCGGCGGCAACACCAACGCGCCCTGCGTGATGATCGCCGAGCGCTGCGCCGATTTTATCCTCGGCAGGCCGCCGCTACCTGCCGCCCAATTGCCGCCCGAGAGCGTGGCGCGCTACAAATAGAGTTGAGAGGAAGCCAATGGCCCAGGAACATGTGAAAAGCTGGCAGATCGGCGACGTCACGGTGAGCCGGATCGTCGAATTGTGGGACTTCCAGGACAATATCGCGATGACCATGCCCGAGGCCACGCCTGAGGAAGTGATCGCGATGGACTGGCTCCACCCGCATTATGCGACGCCCGAGGGCCAGCAGCGGATGAATTTCCAGGGATTCGTCGTCCAGGCCCCCAATGGTTCTGGGGGACGCCGAGTCATCGTGGTCGACAGCTGCATCGGCGCCGGGCGCGAGCGCGATTTCGATGTGTTCTGCAATCTGCCGGAAGGCTTCATCGAGGACCTCGAAAGCCTCGGCATTACGCGGCATGACGTCGATACGGTTCTGTGCACCCACCTTCATTTCGACCATGTCGGGTGGAATACCTACAAGGACCCCGAGACCGGCACCTTCAAGCCGACCTTTCCCAATGCGCGCTACCTGTTCGGGCAGAAGGAATACGACGCCTGGGAGAACCATATCCGCCATGACGGACATCATTCGGACACCCATCTGGTCGAATGCGTTGAACCCATCGTCGCGGCGGGCATGGCCGATTTCATCGCGACCGATCATCGCATCACGAATGAAATCTATTGCGAGCCAAGCCATGGCCACACGCCGGGCCACATCCATGTCTGTATCGAGAGCCGGGGCGAGCGCGCGGTGATCACCGGCGATTTGATGCATCACCCAATGCAATGCGCGATGCCGCATCGCGAGGCGACCTTCGACCTCGACAAGGAAGCGGGGCGCCAGACCCGGATGGGCTTCGTCGGGAAATATGCCGATAGCGGCGTCCTCATCATCGGCGCGCATTTCGCCGAGCCGACCGCGGGCCATATCCTCGCCGACGGCAAGGGCGCGCACTGGTTCCGGGGACTGGGACTGTGATCGTGCGGGCGCTCTCTGCTTGCTCTCCTCCCCGGCAAGGGGAGGTGGCAGCCGCGCAGCGGCTGACGGAGGGGTGTCGCCCTCTCGATGGGGGAATGCCCCACCACCACGCGCTTCGCGTGCGGTCCCCCTCCCCTTGCAGGGGAGGATCGAAATGACCAAGGAAATCCCGCTCTTTCGCTATGACATCTTCACCCCCGAGGCAGTGCGGAACGCCCGCGCGGTCGATGACGAGGTGCGCGAATTCGCGCCGGTGGTGCGCCTGCACGACGATGTCGTGATGCTCGGCCGGCACGAGCATGTCTCGAAGGGCCTGCTCGACTGGCAAAGCTTCTCATCGACCTCGCGTCCGTGGCACGATCCCGACAGCCCGCGCCCCGAAATCCTCCTGACCGACGATCCGCCGCGCCATACCCAGGTGCGCAAGGTCGTGCAGGATGCGCTTTCTCCGCGCGCGCTCGAAGGCGCCAAGGCCATTTTCCAGAAGGCCGCCGAGGAATTCGTCGACGAGCTCCGCGCAAAGGAAGGCGAAGTGGTCGACGCGGTGGGCGACATCACCCAGGCCTATATCTTTCGCGTGCTGCCCGACGTGCTCGGCCTGCCGCAGGCAGGCCGCCATCACATGCACGGCTTCTCGCAAATGGTCTGGGCGACGATGGGCCCGCCGGGCGAGCTGTTCGACGAAGCGATGAGCCACGACTATTCCGAGGTCGTCGAATGGCTCAACGCGACCTGCGAACGCGACGCGATCGATCCCGCAGGCATCGGCGCGGAATTCTTCCGCGCCGCCGATCGCGGCCAGGTGACGCTGGCCGAGGCCAAGCTGCTGCTGCAGACCGTACTCAGCGCCGGGGCCGATACGACCTATCTCACCATGGCCAATGCAATCCGCGCCTGGGCGCTGTTCCCGGGCGAATACGAGAAATTGCGCGCCGATCCGAAGCTGCTGCGCAACGCCTTCGATGAATCGCTGCGGTGGGATTCGCCCAGCCGCATGGCCGGGCGCATGGCGACAAGGGATGTCGAAATCGAGGGTTACGTCATCCCCGCTGGAACCAAGGTCGGGCTGATGTTTGCCGCCGCCAACCGCGATCCGCGCTTCTGGGACGCGCCCGAAGAGTATCGCATCGAGCGCGACACGAAACACTCGCTCGGCTGGGGCTATGGCGTGCACGGCTGCGTCGGGCGAATGCTCGCCCAGACCGAGGCGCAGGCGCTGCTGGGCACGATCGTGCGCGAGGTCGCCGGGTTCGAGATCGCGGGAGAGTATGAGCCGTGGATGACCACGGTGGGCCACGGTCCGATCAGGCAGCCCGTGCGGCTCCGCTTTGGCTGACGGCATGGCTGCTCCCGTCACCCGGATCGACGCAATCCGCTATGCGCGGCACGAGCGGAACGCCGCGGCCAATTTCAGCGAGCCGGTCGACGACCACGACCTGCCGATGCCGCTCGACTATTTCATCTGGGCGATCCACCGCGCGGATGACGAACCGCCCGTCATCGTCGATACCGGGTTCGGCGAAGGTACCGCTGCGGCGCGCGGTCGCACGCTTACTCGCCCGGTGGTCGAGGGCCTGCGCGATGCCGGGATCGACCATCTCTCGGTTGAACATGTGATCCTGACCCACCTGCATTACGACCATGCCGGATCGCTCGGCGTGTTCCCCAATGCGAAATTCCATGTCCAGGACGCCGAACTGGCCGGCGCGACCAGCCGCGCGATGTGCAACCATGAGACGCGCGCGCCCTTCGATGGCGAACCGGTCGCCCAGCTGGTGCGCAAGCTCTATGCCGACCACGTGGTATTCCATGACGGCGACGAGGAATTCGCCCCCGGCATTACGCTGCGCCTGTGTGCCGGCCACACCGCCGGATTGCAGGTTGTCTGCTGCGAAACCGAGCGCGGGACGGTCGTCCTCGCCAGCGATGCGGCGCATCTTTACGCCAATATCGCGCGCCGGCTGCCCTTCCCGATCTTTATCGACGAGCCTGCCTATCGCGCTGCGCAAGCGCGCGCGCTGGAGCTGGCGGGAGGATCGCTCGATCACCTGATCCCCGGCCACGACCCGCTGGTGCTGGCCTGTTTCCCTGTCAAAAACGACATTGCGCGGGTCGACCTGCCGCCGCATAGGCCGATCGCGGAGATGCTATGACGACTGTCGGATTTCTGGGACTTGGCCGCATGGGCGGGCCGATGGCTGCGCGCCTGGTGGGCGAGGTCGACCGGCTGCTGGTGCACGACCTGTCGGCGGACGCCGTCGATGCCCTTGTCGCAAAGGGCGCCGAAGCCGCCGGCTCGGCGGCAGCGCTGGGCACCCAGTGCGCAATCGTCTTTACCAGCCTGCCGACCCCGCCGATCGTGCGCGAGGCGGTACTGGGCGGCGAAGGGATCGCTTCCGGCGGATCCCCGGCAATCATCTGCGACCTCTCGACCTCGGGCCCGGCGCTGGCGCTGGAGCTGCACGAGGCGCTGACGCCCAGGGGCATCGCCAGTTTCGACGCGCCGGTCTCGGGCGGGATCAGGGGGGCGGAGCAGGGCACGCTGGCGATCATGGCCGGAGGGCCTGAGGCGCAGTGGCCCCGGCTTGAGCCCTTGCTGCAGATACTCGGCAAACCCTTCTATATGGGCGAGACTCCCGGCGCGGGCCAGGTGACCAAACTCGCCAACAACCTCCTCAGCCTCGCGGCGATCGCGACCACGGCGGAGGCGATGACGCTCGGAATCAAAGCCGGGCTCGATCCGGCGCGGATGATCGAAGTCTTGAATGCCGGGACCGGAGCCAACTCCGCCACGCGCGACAAATGGCCGCGTGCGGTCCTGCCCCGGACCTTCGATTTCGGCTTTGCCGCCGCGCTCAGCCTCAAGGATACCAGGCTGGCGCTGGAGGAGGCCAAGGCGATGGGCGTGCCCCTGCCGACCGGCGAGCGGCTCGAAGAATTGCTGACGCGCGTGCTCGAGACCTACGGCGAAGACGCGGATTTTACCGAGATGGCCAAGATTGTCGAAAGGGATGCAGGGCTGGACCCGGAACGCGCGGCCTGATCGTCAGGCCTCGTTTGCACTCAGCGGTTCGGCTTCGTCATTGTCGGCGACATTGGCCTGGGCGACTATCTCGGCCAACCTCGCCAGGCCGAGCGTCTCTTCGAACACCAGCCCGTAGATATTGGCCTTGCGCCAGCGCACCTTGGCAAAAATCGGTTCGAGGTCTTCAGCTTCGATCCGCACCAATTGGTGGACCGCCAGGACCTCTTCGCTCTCGATGCAAGCGCCCTGCTGCGAAAGGTTGCGGATCGTGACGTCGCAATTGATGTCGGAAAAGCGCAGGCTGCCCTGGAGCTGCGTTTCGAGCCGCAATTGCCGCTTGGGCAGGTTGCCGTTCGAGAGCTTGACGATCCGGTCGAGCCTGACGTCGTTGTTGAATTTCAGCCCGGCATATTCCTCGTTCTGCCACACGAGCTGGACAGTGAACTTCTCGCCATTGGCGAGCTGGAACTCGATATATTCGTCCGGCGGGAGGAAGCCGAAATGGCGCACGCGAACGCCTTCTTCGGAAGCGTCGCGGACGATGCAGAGAAATTCCCCGTGATGCGAGATCAGCTTGGCGGTCTGGATCAGCAGGGTGAAACGCGGCGAGGCGCGGCGATCGTCATGCAATTCCGCGACCGGGGCCGACCGCTCATGCTTGCGATCCATGGGCAGGGGAAGCGGTGCGACTGTGCCGCCGGCTTCCGTGCAGGATTCCTCCTGCTGTGCCGTGGATTCGGGCACTGGTGTCATAACCGGATTCGCCCCCCTGTCCGCGAGCTGGGTGCAGCCTAACGGCCGCATCCGAAGCAGGGCTAAAGCGAGAGAGTTAAGTAGCGCTTACCCCGCGGCCGAATGATGGTTACCGGGCGATTCAGATATCGTTGCGGATGGTCGCCAGCGCGCCGCCGTCGATCTCCCATTTGGCGCCGTTGACATAGCTCGCTTCGTCCGAAAGCAGGAAGCTGACGACATCGCCGACCTCGCGCGGCTGGCCAACGCGGTTGAGGGTCGCGGTCTGGCCGAGCTTTTCCATCCCGGCTTCGACCGAATCGAACATCTGCTCGAGCATTCCGACCAGCAGCGGGGTCTCGATCACGCCCGGCATCACGCAGTTTACGCGGACGCCCAGCTGCGCCACCTCGCTGGCTGCGGTTCGGGTCAGCCCGACCGCGCCATGCTTGGCGGCGTTGTAGGCGCAGGCTCCTGCCAGCCCGCGTTCCGAACCGATCGAGGCAGTATTGACCACCGCTCCCGAACCGCGGCGAACCATGTCGGGCAGGACGTAGCGCAGGCCAAGGAACATGCCGCGCAAATTGACCCGCAGGACCTTGTCGAACTGGTCGACCGGATAGGTGTGGGTCGGCGACAGCACGCCTTCGATCCCGGCATTGTTGAAGAACCCGTCGATCTGGCCAAAGGCATCGAGCGCAGCCTCGGCATAGCCGATCGTCGCCGCTTCGTCGGAGACGTCCGCGACCTGGCCGATCGCGTCGTAGCCGGCAGCTTTCAGCGCTTCGACCCGTTCGGCGAGCCCGCCCTCGACGATATCGACCATGAACACGCGCGCGCCTTCGCGGGCGAGGATTTCGCAGGTTGCGAAGCCGATCGCTCCGGCGGCGCCGGTGACCAGCATGCTCTTGCCTTCGTGACGTCTTGTCATGGCTTGGATGTCCTGAATGGGAGGGTGAAGAGGAAGAGGATAAGCTTGAAATTCAGTAGCTTGAAGGCTGCGCGTGCTTGTTCCGGGGTAAGCGTTGCGGTCATCGGCATGGTCCCGAAGACCTTGCCCTTGAGCACGAGATCGTTGCCCTTGCGCTCGATCGCAGCGACGTCCATCAGCTCGCTCTTGTCGGCGGAATAGATCTTCATAGCGCCACCCGAATGCTGTCGAAATCGACGCCCAAATCCTCGCACATCACCTGCGCGGTCGCCCGGCCCGCACCGAACACCCCGCCGCCCGGATGCTGGAACGGCCCGACAAGGTACAGCCCTGCGACCCCCGGTACGCGATACTGGCCGAGTTCGGGCGTCGGGCGGTGGGCGCCGGACTGGTAGGTGGTGGTGGCGATGCCATGGAGGTCGCCGCGGAAGAAACTGGGGCTGGTGCGCTCCATGTCGACAGGCGAGTCGCAATGGTAATCGAGGATCACATCGGGGACGTTTTCGATGAAATCGCCCATCCGCGCGATCATCTTCTCGGCGAATTCGCCCTTGGCTTCGTCCCAGCTGCGGCCGTCCTTGCGTTCGTAAGGTACGTAGTCCCAAGCGTGGAAGATCGCCTTGCCTTCGGGGCAGCGCGAGGGATCGTGCTGGGTGAGCGAACCGATTCCGACCAGCGGAGTGGGGCTGAAATTGCCGTAGCGGAGCTCGTCGAAAGCGCGGCGCATATCCTCGTAGCTGGCGGGCATCAGCTCGTACATCACCGCCGACAACTCCTCCCCCTGCGCCGTCTTCGCCTTGAATTTGAGCGGCGCGTCGAGCGCGGCATGGACGGTGAAGCAGGCGGCGTCGGTGATGTGGGTGCGCCTGGCGTGGCGGGCGATCGCGGCGGGCAGCGAGGGCACCAGTTCGGGCAATATATGCGGATGGATCGCCCCGATAATACCGTCCTTGGCAGTGTAGCGCGTCCCGTCGTCGAGCACCACGCCGCTCGCGCGGCTGCCGTTGGACGTCACTTCACGCACTTCGGCCCCGGCAATCACCTTGCCGCCATGATCCTCGATACAGGCGATCAGCGCGTCGGTCAGGCTGCCCGAGCCGCCGACTGGCACCCCGAAACCGAACTTTTCAAGGAACCCCAAAAACACATAGGCCCCGATCCCGGTCGCCTTCTCGTCAGGGCTGACGAGGTTCTCGCCCGCGACCCGCCCGAAATGCGCCTTGACCTTCTCGTGTACGAACAGCTCGTCCATCAAGTCCTTGGTCGAAACCTGCATCGTCCGCCAGATTTCGCGGCCTTCGGCGCTCTGGTCCATCATCGCGGTCGATGCGCCCAGCGGCATCGGCGGGGTGTAGAGCGAAGCCTGGATCATCGGCAGCCATTCGGCGGCCTGGCGGCTCATGGCGAGGAAAGTCTCGGCGTCCTTTTCGGAGAACCTGCGGATCGCCTCGGCGGATTTGGCCGGGTCGCGATGGAGCGGCAGGGTCGCGCCATCTTCCCACACCGACATCATCGGCACATCGGGACGGACATATTTGAGGCCGTATTTGCCGTGGAGGCCAAGCTCGTCGTTAAGCAGCAACGGATTGCCCTGGATGAAGATGTGGCTCATCGAATGCTGGTCATGATGAAAGCCCGGCCGGGTGAGTTCGCGGGTGACGCAGCCGCCGCCGAACCATTCATTGCGCTCGAGCACCAGCACGCGCTTGCCCGCGACCGCGAGGTAGGCCGCCGCGACCAGCCCGTTATGGCCCGAGCCGATGGCAATGATATCCGCGTCGCTCATTCTTGCCTTCCTCTTACACGCAAGCCGAATGGACGATATCGGCCAGCTTCTGGCAGCGCTCGATATTGGCCGCCTGGGTCATCACCCCGGCGCTGCACATCGCGAAACTGACATCGCGCTCGGGATCGACCCAGAACACAGTGCTTCCCGCGCCGTAATTGCCGATCGTATGCGGACTCGCGAGCGTGCCGAACAAATGATGGAACACGCCCGTTCCGCGCACCTGGAAGCCGAGCCCCTGGTTGGCGGGCGGGACCGCCCAGCCGGCATTCTCGGCGACGCGCTTGTAGAGCTCGTTGGGCATGGCGCCGGTATGGACCTGGCTCGCCAGCTTGATCATCGCGGGCGAGAGGATGCGCCTGCCGTCGAGTTCCCCGCCGCGCCGCAGCATTTCGCAGAAGCGATAGAGGTCGCCCGAGGTCGAGGCGCAACCGACATGCGGCGCTTCGACTTCAGGGTCCTCGAACAGTGCGTGATCGCCCGCGATATTGCGCGACAAATGCTTGATCGGGACGGTCCCGCGCATGTCGGGGCGGACATGGCGGGGCTTCAAGTCCGCCCGCAGCCCCATCGAGGTCGAGTTCATGCCGAGCGGATCGAACAAATCCTCCTTGAGCAGGGTCCGGTAGTTGCGTCCCGCGGGATCGGTGCGGACCAGCGCCATGCCCAGCAGCACATGGTTGACCAGCGGCGAATAGTCGCAGCGGGTGCCGGGCGGCACCGCGCCATGGACATTGGCGATGCTGGCCTCGAACAATTCGTCGAGCCGGTCGAGGAACATCCCTTCCAGCGGCGTCCACACGCCCGGCATCCCGGCCGTGTGTGTAAGCAGGTGGAAGAAGGTCGCCTCCTCGCGCGGGGCGCCGGTGAATTCGGGCAGCACGTCCCTGACCTTGGTCGTCAGCGCAAATCGGCCCTGCTCGATCGCCCGCAGGATGAGGACGTTGGTGAAGGCCTTGGTGGTCGAAAAGATCGAGAAGACATTGTCGAGCCTCAAGGGCCGTTCGCCCGCCGAATCCTCCGCCCCGAGCGCTTCCTCGAACACCACCACCCCGCCGCGCCCGACCGTGAGCAC
>NZ_DBNHSF010000037.1:0-6807 GCF_057143545.1 Candidatus Andeanibacterium sp. | reverse complement strand
CCGGTGCCGGTGCGGCGGGTGCCGGGTGAATAGCCCCAAAATCCTCCTCCCCCTTGAGGTGGAGGATCGAGGTGGGGGTGTACCACGCCAGCGACCGTCGAACCCCCACCCGGCATCGGGTGAAACGGCCCCCGGACGTTTCAGGACATGCCGGGGGCATGACCGACCCGATGCCCCCTCCCCGCCGGGGAGGGGCCAAGCATGAGCGAAATCGTCCGCTTCTCGGCCCCGCTCCAACATTGGGAGCTGGAGAACTTCACCGGGCTCGGCTTCGTCCATCTGACCGGCGATGCGGCCGACGCGGTTTCGGGTTACGAGCTGATGCGGCGGCTCGAACTGGGCAAGCGCCGCGGGTTCGGTTCGGTCAAGGTCAATGTCACGCTGGGCGACAGTCGCTGGTCGACCTCGGTCTTTCCGACCAAGGAAGTCGGCTGGTTCCTGCCGGTCAAGAAGGCGATCCAGCGCGCCGAAGGGCTCGACGAGGGCGACATGCTCGAAATCGAGCTGGAGCTGCTGTGACGCCGGGGCGGGATAGTTGAATCACGCAGAGATGCGGAGGCGCGGAGAAGAAAGAGAAATCTCACACGAAGACACGAAGGAGTTGCGCCTGCCCGAAGGGCATTCATCACCGAGAGGTCGCGGCAGGCTGCAACGGCACGATGCTGAAAGCGGCTTCGCCGCCAACACGACATCTTCGTGCCTTTGTGTGAAGTTCCCTTTTTCCTCTTGTCTCTCCGTCTCCGCGCCTCTGCGAGCGCCTAAACCCGGTTCGCCTCGGCCAGCGCGTCGCTCGCGCGCAGGGCGCTGACGATCCTTGTGATATGCGCCAGGTCCTCGACCTCGATATCGACGACATAGGTGTGGAACGGCTGGTCGCGCTCCTCGAGCTCGAGATTGATCACATTGGCGTGGTTGCGCGCGAAGATCCCGGCGACTTCGGCGAGCGTGCCGGGGCGGTTGTAGAGCACCACCCGCACCCGCCCGACCGCGCCGTGCGAGCGTTCGCCCCACGACAAATCGACCCAGTCGACATCGTGGCCATTGGCGAGTTCGAAACAGTCGATCGCATGGACCTCGACCCCTTCGCCCGGATGCCGCAAGCCGACGATCCGGTCGCCCGGCAGCGGGTGGCAGCATTCGGCGAGCCGGAAGCCGACCCCCGGCGTCAGCCCGCGGATCGAGATCGCCCGTTCGCGCTGTTGCGGCTCGGGCAGGTCGGCGGTGCTGCCGGGCACGAGCGCCTCCATCACTTCGCGATCGTCGAGCTTGGACGAGCCGATCAGATACATCAGCTCCTCCTCGTCCTCGAGGCCGAGCCGCCCGACCGCCGCGCGAATGGCCTTCTTGCCGATCCGCGCCGGGAGCCGGTCGGCGATTTCCTGGAACAGCTTCTGCCCGATATCGGCGACTTCGGCGCGTTCCTTGAGCCGCACCGCGCGGCGGATCGCCGCCCGCGCCTTGCCGGTCACGACGAAGCCGAGCCATGACAGCTGCGGTTCGGCCTGCGTGCCCTTGATCACTTCGACCACGTCGCCGTTCTGGAGCTCGGTCCTCAAGGGCATGTGCCGCCCGTTGATCTTGGCGCCGACGGTCTGCGCACCGAGGTCGGTATGGACGGCGAAGGCGAAATCGACCGGGGTCGAGCCCTTGGGCAGCTGGAACAGCGCGCCCTTGGGGGTAAAAGCGAAGATCCGGTCCTGGTAAACCTGCAGCCGCGCATGTTCGAGCAGTTCCTCGGCATCGTGGCTGGCATCGACAATCTCGATCAGGTCGCGCAGCCAGCCGACCTGCCCGTCGGGCCGGTCGCCTTGCTTGTAGGCCCAGTGCGCGGCCAGCCCGAACTCGTTGCGGCGGTGCATCTCGCGGGTGCGGATCTGCACCTCCATCCGCATCGAATTCTCGTAGATCAGCGCGGTGTGGAGCGAGCGATAGCCGTTGGTCTTGGGCGTGGAGATATAGTCCTTGTAGCGATTGGGAATGAATTGCCAGGTGGTGTGCAGCACGCCGAGCGCGCGATAGCAGTCGGCGACATTCTCGGTGATCACGCGGAACGCCATGATGTCGGTGATCTGCTCGAAGCTGACATGGCGCTCCGCCATTTTCTTCCAGATCGAATAGGGGTGCTTTTCGCGGCCCGAGACCTCGACCTTGATCCCGGCCTCGGCCAGCGCCTGCTTGATCGCCAGCGCGATCGCATCGACCTGCCCGCCTTCCTGGCTCCGGATCTGCGCCAGCCGCCCGGTGATCGTGGCATAGGCTTCGGGTTCGAGCTGTTCGAAGGCCAGGAGCTGCATCTCGCGCATATATTCGTACATCCCCACGCGCTCGGCGAGCGGGGCAAAGATATCCATGGTCTCGCGCGCGATCCGCTGGCGCTTTTCCTCGTCCTTGATGAAATGGAGCGTGCGCATATTGTGCAGCCGGTTGGCGAGCTTGACCAGGAGTACCCGCAAATCCTCGCTCATCGCGAGCAGGAACTTGCGCAAATTTTCCGCCGCGCGCTCGTTTTCGGGCATCTGCTCGATCTTGGAGAGCTTGGTCACCCCGTCGACCAGCCGCGCGACCTCGGGGCCGAAATTCTCCTCGATATCCTCGATCGTCGCCAGCGTGTCCTCGACCGTGTCATGCAGCAGCGCGGTCATGATCGTTTCCTGGTCGAGCTTGAGATCGGTCATCAGGCCGGCGACTTCGACCGGGTGGCTGAAATAGGGATCGCCCGAGGCCCGCTTTTGCGAGCCGTGCTTCTGCACCGTGTAGACATAGGCGCGATTGAGCAGCGCCGCATCGGCGTCGGGGTCGTATTCGAGGACCCGCTCAACAAGTTCGTACTGGCGCAGCATGGTTTGCCAGATGTGCGGATTGCTGAGGGTTTGGGCAAGTGCGAAGTGCGATCGGCGGTTTGCGGCCCACGCCGCAATTGTTCGGGAGTGCTTGCTTGCGCCTGGAACTTCCAATCCCCAGATTGCCCATGATAGCAATATTATTCCAATACTTTATACTAAATAGTCATCTTGTTTCACTGGTTGTCTTGGTCTAGTCTTCACCAGTTCCGAGACCTTCGATCGTCCGTGGCTGGCAGCCCGGACGGAGAATTGGCTCGGCGGTCGTTCTCCGGGGAGGGTTCATGACCGAAGAAAGCAAGAAAAGTTCGGCATCGAGGCGCATCTTCCTTGCCTGGATGATGGCGCTGCCGGTGGCAGGCCGCGCAGCCGCACAGGGGACCGACACCGGTCCGAACGATGTCCAGAAGCCGTGGCTCGACGAATATGTCCCCGAGGGCGATGCGACGGAAAAGAGCTGGCTCGACGAATATGTCCCCGAAGGCGACGAAGCCGAGAAGGCCTGGCTCGACGAGTACCAGCCTGAACGCGACCGCCGGCGCCGGCGCGAGAGCAGCTGGCGCGACGAGTACCAGCCGGAACGCGGCCGACGGCCCCAGCGGGAAAGCAACTGGCGCGACGAGTATGTGCCCGAGGGCGACCAGGCCGAAAAGGCGTGGCTCGATGAATATGTTCCCGAGGGGAACCAGAAATCGAAGGCCTGGCTCGACGAATATGTACCGGAGGAAGGGGCGGCCGTCGAACGCGGCTGGCTGGACGAGGCGGTTCCGCCCGACCGGAAATAGGCGTCCGGGAACCGGATCGGACAATGCCCTTGCTCGAAAGTCCGAAGGTCGCGATGTTGCGGATGCAGCCGACGCCGCGCTGCAACCTCAATTGCAGCTATTGCTACATTCCCGCCGGTGTCCGCCGGCGCAAGGAGCTGATGGCGCCCGAAGTGCTCGAGGCCACGCTCCGCCGGCTGGTCGAGGAAGACCTGCTCGAAGACCGGCTGGCCATCTCCTGGCACGGAGCCGAACCGCTAGCCGCGGGCCTCGACTGGTATCGCGATGCCATTGTCCGGGTCGACCGGATTCTCGGCGATCATTGTGCGGTCAAGCACGTGTTCCAGAGCAACGGCGTGCTGATCGACGAAGACTGGTGCCGGTTCTTCCAAGAGATCGGCGCGCAGGTCGGGCTCAGCATCGATGGCGACGAGCAGCAGAATGCCGCGCGGGTCAACTGGGCGGGCCGCCCGGCCCACCGGGCGGCCATGCGCGGAGCCGGATTGCTCAACCGGTTCGGCCTCGCCTGGACCTTGCTCGCGGTTGTCACCTGGGAGGTGATGCGGGATCCCGCGGCCTTCGTCGCCTTTGTCCGCTCGACCGGCTGTTCGGCGCTCGGCTTCAAGGTCGAGGAGACCAATGTCGGCAATTTGAGCGCGCTGGCGGGCCGGGACTCGCTCGAGGATGCCTATCGCCGCTTCGTGCAGCACCTCTATCGCGACTTCCCCGAAGGCGGCCCGATCTTCGTCCGCGAGTTCGAGGAATACCGCTCGATGCGCGGCGCGCCCGGCACCCAGGCCGTGCCGGTTACCATGATCCCGTTCCGCAACCTGACCGTCGGGGTGAACGGCGACTTCACGATCTTCTCGGGCGAGCTGCTGTTCCGCGAGGACGACGCCTATGCCTACGGCAACGTCCTCGATGGCCCGCTGCTCGACTGCCTCCAGACCGAAAAGTTCATGTCGGTCACCCAGGAGATGATCCAGGGAGCGCGGCGCTGCGCGGCCAACTGCCCCAATTACGGCGAGTGCGGCTCGTTCTTCCAGAGCCAGAAGCTCGCCGAGCACGGCACGTTCGACGCCGAGGAAACGCTCGCCTGCCGGCTCGAGGTCAAGACGTTCTACGCTGCGCTGGACGAACTGACCCGGGACGAAGCAATGGAGCCCGCCGAATAGGCGGGAGCGCTTGCGGGTGCCCGCGCACCGCTCCACAAGGGCAGGGATGACCGAAGCAACCCCCGGGACGACGATTTTCGAGTTCATGTCGGCGCTGGCGCGCGAAACCGGCGCGATCAACCTTGGCCAGGGCTTCCCCGACATCGAGCACGCGCCCGAATTGCTGGCGGCGGCGCAACGCGCGCTGGTCGAGCATTCGAACCAGTACCCGCCGATGCGCGGGCTCGCCGAACTGCGCCGCGCGGTGGCCGATTACTGTGCCCGCGAGCAGGGATTGGCCGTCGAACCCGAGCAGGTCATCGTCACATCGGGCGCGACCGAGGCGATTGCCGCAAGCCTGTTCGCTTTCATCCAGCCCGGCGACGAAGCGATCCTGATCCAGCCCGCCTATGACGCCTATCGCCCGCTGGTCGAACGCGCGGGCGGGGTGGCGCGGCTGGTCAACCTCGTCCCGCCCGAATGGTCGCTCCCGCTCGACGCGTTCGAGGCGGCGATCACCGAGCGGACGCGGGTGGTGATGCTCAACACGCCCAACAATCCGACGGGGACGGTCATCCCGCGCCCTGTGCTCGAAGCGATCGGCGAAATCTGCGCCCGCCACAATCTGGTCGTAGTCTGCGACGAGGTCTGGGAAGGGATGATTTTCGGAGGCGTCCAGCATGCCTCTGTGCTGGCGATCCCATCCTTAAGCGAGCGCGCGGTCAAGATCGGCTCGGCGGGCAAGATCTTCTCGCTTACCGGGTGGAAAATCGGCTGGGCGATCGCGGCAAGACCGCTGGCCGAAGCGATCGCCGCGCAGCACCAGTTCCTCACCTTCACCACCGCCACCCCGCTGCAATGGGCGGTCGCCGAAGGGCTTTCGCTCCCGCAAGAGTGGCACGATGCCCATCGCGCGCAATACGAGGCCGCACGGGCACGGCTGGTCAATGGACTGACGGCGGCGGGCTTCAAGCTCCTGCCTGCGGACGGGACCTGGTTCGTCACGATCGACCTCGCCGCATCGGGCCTGCCGCCCGACGACACGGCGGTGTGCGAACGGCTGGTCCGCGAGGCCGGCGTCGCCACGATCCCGGTCTCGGCCTTCTACACCGAGGCGCCGGAGAAGGGCTATCTGCGCCTGTGCTACGCCAAGCAGGACGCGACGCTCGACGAGGGGATCGCGCGGCTGGCGGGGTTCTGGCGCCAATCGATCGCCTGATCGTGACTGGACAAAACAGCTGTTCCAGCTATAATGGCTGTTGTGACCGAAATGACCGCCCTCGACGCCAAGAACCACTTCGGCCGCCTGATCGAGCTCGCCCAGCGCGCGCCGGTCACGATTACCAGGAATGGTCGCCCGAGCGTGGTGGTGATGTCGGCGGATGCCTATGAGCGCAAGCGCAAGGCTGCGGCGCACCGATTGGGCGAGGTGCTGGAGCGTACCCGGCGCGAAGCGGCGCGCAAGGGGCTGACCGAGGCCGAACTGGACGCCCTGCTGGCGGATGACAGTTGAGCGGCTGGTCCTTGACTGCAACGTCCTGATCAGCGCCGCCCTAGTCGAAACGGGGACGGCGGCAAGAGCGCTCGATGCGGCATACGCGGATCATGTCCTTCTGCTTTCCCAGCCGACGTTCGACGAATTCGCTACTCGCCTGGGGCGCCCCAAGTTTCATCGCTACCTAGGTGAAGATGCTCGGAAGGTCTTGCTTGAGACTCTAACCGCGGTGGCAGAATGGGTCGAGATCGAAGGCCTGCCAATGGGGTGCCGCGACCTCGACGACGACAAGTATCTTGAGACGGCGCTGCGCGGCGAGGCGGATGCGATTGTGACCGGCGACGGCGACTTGCTCGTCATGAATCCGTTCGAAGGCATCCAGATCATGACCCCGGCCGCATGGCTGGCGCGGCGCACGGACGCCTAACTCCACTTCACCTCGGGCGGCAGGCTCATCAGGATCGCGTCGATATTGCCGCCAGTGCGCAGGCCGAACAGGGTCCCGCGGTCGTATACCAGGTTGAATTCGACATAGCGCCCGCGCCATTCGAGCT
>NZ_DBNHSF010000036.1:0-5347 GCF_057143545.1 Candidatus Andeanibacterium sp. | reverse complement strand
CGGGCAATGCCTTCGCCTTCCGCAAGCTCGACTTTGCCGACTTGGGCGCGCTCACTGAGGCTCTCAAGAGCGAGCGCTTCGAGCGCATCGTCCATCTCGGCGCGCAGGCCGGGGTGCGCTATTCGCTTGAAAACCCGCACGCCTATACCAGCAGCAATGTGGTCGGGCATTTGAACATGCTCGAGCTCGCCCGCCAGCGCGAGACGGAACACATGGTCTATGCCAGCTCGTCCTCGGTCTATGGCGGGAACACCAAGCTGCCCTTCGCAGTGGAAGACCGCGCCGACCATCCGGTCTCGCTCTATGCCGCGACCAAGCGCGCCGACGAGCTGATGAGCGAGAGCTATGCCCACCTGTTCCGCATCCCGCTGACCGGCCTCAGGTTCTTCACCGTCTATGGCCCCTGGGGCCGGCCCGACATGGCGATCTGGAAATTCACCGCCAACATCCTCGCCGGCAAGCCGATCGAGGTCTTCAACCATGGCGAGATGCAGCGGGACTTCACCTATATCGACGATATCGTCAGCGGGGTGATCGCCGCGCTCGACCATCCGCCAGCAGACGACGGGGCGGAGAAGGCCGGCGGCAGCGTAAGGCCGCATGCGCTCTACAATATCGGCAATCACCGGCCCGAAGAGCTGATGAAAGTCATCGATCTGATCGAGGCCGCTTGCGGCAAGGAGGCGCAGCTCGTAATGCTGCCGATGCAGCCGGGCGACGTCCCCGCGACCTATGCCGATATCGACGCGATCCGGCGCGACCTGGGCTTCGAGCCAACCGTGTCGATCGAGCAGGGCGTGCCCAGATTCGTGGCCTGGTACCGCGACTATCACGGGCTTTGATCTTCCTCCCGTGCCGGGAAGGAACAGAAATGCCCGGCCGGGCATCGCAATGGCGAAGGCAGGCGCGCCCGGTCGGGCGCGCCTGCCCTTCTCCCAGGATTGCTCCTGAAAACTTAGAAGTCCATCGCCGGCATGGACGGCGTTGGACTGTCTTCCTTGGGAAGCTCTGCCACCAAAGCCTCGGTGGTGATCAGCAGCGAGGCGACCGAGGCAGCGTCCTGCAGCGCAGTGCGCACCACCTTGGCCGGATCGATGACGCCCGACTTCACCAGGTCTTCGTATTCGCCGGTCGCGGCGTTAAAGCCCCAGTTGTAGTCGCCGCCTTCGAGCAGCTTGCCCACAATGAAAGCGCCGTCTTCACCAGCATTGTCGGCGATCTGGCGTGCCGGTGCACGCAGCGCGCGCCGGACGATATCGATGCCCGATTGCTGGTCGTCATTCGCGGCTTTAAGGCCTTCAAGCGCCTTGAGCGAACGAAGGAGGGGAATGCCGCCACCGGGCAGGATACCCTCCTCGACCGCAGCGCGGGTTGCATGAAGTGCGTCGTCGACGCGATCCTTGCGTTCCTTCACCTCGACTTCGGTCGCACCACCCACGCGGATCACAGCGACCCCGCCGGCGAGCTTGGCGAGCCGCTCCTGCAGCTTCTCGCGGTCGTAATCGCTAGTGGTGGTCTCGATCTGGGCGCGAATCTGGCCGACCCGCGCATCGATGTCCGCACGGTTGCCGGCGCCATCGACGATGGTGGTGTTGTCCTTGTCGATGATCACCTTCTTGGCCCGGCCAAGCATTGCGAGCGCGACATTCTCGAGCTTGGTGCCCAGCTCCTCGCTCACCACTTCGCCTGCGGTCAGGATAGCGATATCCTGCAGCATGGCCTTGCGGCGATCGCCGAAGCCCGGCGCCTTGACCGCGGCGACCTTCAAGCCGCCGCGCAGCTTGTTGACCACCAGTGTGGCGAGCGCTTCGCCTTCGACATCCTCGGCAATGATTAGCAGAGGGCGGCTCGATTGAACGACCTGTTCGAGAACCGGCAGCAGAGCCTGCAGGTTCGACAGTTTCTTCTCGTGGATCAGGATATAGGGATCCTCGAGCTCGACCTTGAGCTTTTCCGCGTTGGTCACGAAATAGGGCGAGAGATAACCGCGGTCGAATTGCATGCCTTCGACCGTTTCGAGTTCGGTCTCGAGGCTCTTGGCTTCTTCGACCGTGATGACACCTTCATTGCCGACCTTTTCCATCGCTTCGGCCAAGATGCGGCCGACTTCCTCGTCGCCATTCGCAGAGATGGTGGCGACCTGAGCGATCTCGCTGTTGGCCGAAACCTTCTTGGCGTGGCTTTCGAGATCCTTGACCACGGCGCCGACGGCAAGATCGATGCCGCGCTTCAGGTCCATGGGATTCATGCCGGCGGCCACGGCCTTGGCTCCTTCACGAACGATCGCCTGGGCCAGAACAGTGGCAGTGGTAGTACCGTCACCCGCCTTGTCGTTCTGCTTGCTGGCAACTTCGCGCAGCATCTGCGCGCCCATGTTCTCGAACTTGTCCTTGAGTTCGATTTCCTTGGCGACGGTGACGCCGTCCTTGGTGATGCGGGGAGCGCCGAAGCTCTTTTCGATCACCACGTTCCGGCCCTTGGGGCCCAGAGTTACCTTGACCGCATTCGCCAGCGTATCCACGCCGCGCAACATGCGATCTCGCGCGTCCGACGCAAATCTTACTTCCTTCGCAGCCATTTTGGCCTGCTCCTTTCTCTTCCTTCGGTTGAACTGAAGAACGGATTATTGCGATCACGCCGCCTTCTTGAGTCCGGCGGTCTGTTCGATGATGCCGAGGATATCGCTCTCTTTCATGATGAGCAGATCCTCGCCTTCGATCCGCACTTCGGTGCCGGACCATTTACCGAACAGGATGCGATCACCGGGCCTGACCGAGAGTTCGACCAGCTTGCCGGACTCGTCGCGAGCGCCCGGGCCGACGGCGACGACTTCGCCTTCCATCGGCTTTTCCTTTGCAGTGTCAGGAATGATGATGCCGCCAGCGGTCTTTTCTTCCGCTTCGATGCGGCGAACCAGCACGCGATCGTGCAAGGGGCGGAAATGCATGCATAACCTCCATTGTACAAGCGATATGACAAATTTCGCCTCCCCCGCTTTCGGCAGGAGGCGATTGGCGATCTAGTTTTGACGAATGCAGGTTCAAGAGGTCTGCAAGACTTTTTTGGCACTCTGCCTTGCTGGGTGCCAATCGGCATGATTGACACAGCTTATCAGCACCTTGACGCGAGAACCGGGAAGCCCGAAATATCGCGGGCGGAGCAATTCGCAGTGAGCATCAGGCGACGTGGCAGAAAGGAGGATTCCCGAATGTCGCAACCATTCTCACGTTACCTTCACCCCTTCGATGTGGCGCAACATCCCTCGCCCGAGCCGGAGGTGAAACGAGCGATCATGGCGTCCTGGGCTTCGGACCACCACGCGGTTGAAAGCCAGAGGGCCCTGCGCAAGCCTCCCAATCTCGACCGACCGGTGCCGCTTGACGATGTTTTCGCCGCCTTGCGCCGGCTCGACGGTGGGGCGGGTTCGGCTATGTTGCCATGATAGATCGCGCCTTCCTGATTCAGCTTGAGGGATACGGGCTGACGACGGCCGAGATCTGCTATTTCATGCCCGATCACCCTTCGCTCCTGCAGGTATTTGCCTGGCAGGAATACGACGCAGCACCCGATTTCCCGGTATTGTTCGACTTTCTCGCGCACTGGCGGCGCGAGATTGAGGCCGAGATCAAGTCTGTCAGGATCGCACACGACAAGCTGATCGGTCCCGCTCAATGGCGCACCGCCGATGGCGTGATTTCGTGGGACTGACCAGCCAGGCCAGGCAGGCACGCGACGCCGGCCATCAGCTTGCCGCCCACCCTCACGGGGATAAACTGCGCCTTCGCTAAGGCGAGCGCTTGCCCCTCTCGCGCCATTCGGGAATCAGACTCCCATGGCGATTCTCAGCGACAAATGGATCAGGCAACAGGCCACCGAAAACGGAATGATCGAGCCCTTCGTCGAGGCCCAGCGGCGCGAGGGCTGCATTTCCTATGGTCTCAGCTCCTATGGTTATGATGCGCGGGTGGCCGACGAGTTCAAGATCTTCACCAATGTCGATAGCGCGGTGGTCGATCCCAAGGATTTCGCCGCCAACAGCTTCGTCGACCGCAAGACCGATGTCTGCGTGATCCCGCCCAACAGTTTCGTGCTGGCGCGGACGGTCGAATATTTCCGCATCCCGCGCGACGTGCTGGTCATCTGCCTCGGCAAGTCGACCTATGCCCGCTGCGGGATCATCGTCAACGTGACCCCCTTGGAGCCCGAATGGGAAGGCCATGTGACGCTCGAATTTTCGAACACCACCCCGCTCCCGGCGAAGATCTACGCCAACGAGGGAGCGTGCCAGTTCCTGTTCCTCCAGGGCAACGAGCCGTGCGAGACCAGCTATGCCGACCGGGCGGGCAAATATATGGGCCAGAAGGGCGTGACGCTGCCCAAACTCTAGCTGGCTCCAATGGGAGACCCATGATGACCGACGAAATTGCCGAACTCCGCGCCGAACTTGCGGAGCTGAAATCCCGCGTAAGGGCCAATGAGGATTACCGCGAGATCTGCAACCTCCAGGCGGCCTATGGCTATTATGTCGACAAGGGCGTGTGGGACAAGGCGGCCGACCTCTTTGCAAGAGATGGCACGCTCGAGATCGCCGGGCGCGGGGTCTATGCCGGGCGCGAGCGCGTGCGAGCCTATCTCAAGCACCTGCCGCCCTATGGCCACGGCACGATCTACAACCACATGCAGCTCCAGCCGGTGCTCCATATCGACAGCAAGGCGGGCACGGCCAAGGGCCGCTGGCGCACGCTGATGATGGTCGGCTGGCTGGGCAAGGAAGGCCGCTGGGGCGAAGCGACCTACGAGAACACCTATGTCCGCGAGGATGGCAAATGGCGGATTGCCAGCCTTCACGGGATCATCAATTTCTATTGCGAATATGACGAAGGCTGGCACCGCGGCGGCGTGAAACTGCTGCGCTCGATCGAAGGCCTGGCACCCGATCGCCCGCCCACGATCGATTACGAGGCCTATCCCGAGCCGGTGATCGCCCCGTATCACTATGAGGAGGTCTAGAGGCTAACCTTCGCGCTCAGCTTGAAGTTCCTCCCCGCGAGCGGGACGAAATCCTTGGTGAAGCTGGCATGGCGGCGGCCTTCCTCGTCGAAGATATTGTCCGCCTGCAGCAAGAGGGTAAGGTTCTCCATCCCCTCGAATGGATGCCAGGCAAGCGAAAAATTCACATGGGCGAAGCTGTCGGTCGGGGATTCGAGCGGCGCCAGGCGCGTCTGTTCATCGAACCACTGGACTTCCGCGCGGGCATCGAAATGGCCGGCCCGGAGCTCCAGCGCGCCGAGCAGCGAGAGCGGCGGGATCCGCGGGACCGGCGTGCCGTCGGCCAGCGTTGCCCTGA
>NZ_DBNHSF010000035.1:0-3229 GCF_057143545.1 Candidatus Andeanibacterium sp. | reverse complement strand
GACGGCTGATGACCTCGCGCATCATCGCGAAGTCGTCATCCGATTGCGCGCGCTTGATGTTGAACTTGCGATACTGGTTCTTCTCGAACCCGTCCGGCCCGGCGACGACCATCGCCCCGACCGCCTTTGCACCCTGGATATGCGAATTGTCGTAGATCTCGATCCGCCCGGGCGGCTCCGGCAGTTCGAGAAACTCCGCCAGCTCGCGCAGCACTTTCGCCTTGGTGCTGGTTTCCGCCAGCCGTCGCTCAAGCGCTTCGACCGCGTTGCGGCTGGCCTGCTCGACCAGCTTGCGGCGGTCGCCGCGCTGCGGCACGGAAATCTCGACCTTGCGGCCCGCCAGCTCCGACAGTGCCTCGGCCAGCAGCTCCGCCTCGGGCAAGTCCCGGTCGACCAGCACCAGCCGGGGTGGCGGCACTTCCTCGTAGAATTGCGCCAGCACGCCGGCGAGCACCTCGCCATCGTCCACGCCATCGGTATGCGCGGGAAAAAAGGCCTTGTGCCCCCAATTCTGCCCGCCGCGAATAAAGAAGGCCTGCACCGCGACATGCCCGCCCTTCGCCGCCAGGGCGAAGATGTCGGCCTCGCCGAGCGACCCGGCATTGATCGCCTGGCTGCCCTGGATGAAGGTCGCCGCGCGCAGCCGGTCGCGCAGGATCGCTGCGCTTTCGAAATCGAGCGCATCGGCCGCTTGCTGCATCTGCCGCTCGATCTCGGCCTGCACGGCGGTCGATTTCCCGCCGAGAAATTCTTTCGCCTGGCGCACCAGCTCGGCATAGCCCTGCTCGTCGATCCGCCCGACGCAGGGCGCGGCGCAGCGCTTGATCTGGTAGAGCAGGCAGGGCCGGTCGCGCCGTTCGAAAAAGCTGTCGCTGCAGCTGCGCAGCAGGAACAGCTTCTGCAGCGCGTTGATCGTGCGGTTGACCGAACCGGCGCTGGCAAACGGCCCGTAGTAATTGCCCTTCGCCTTCCGGGCCCCGCGATGCTTCGTGATCCGCGGATAGGCGTGATCGGCCCGCAGCAGGATGAAGGGGAAGCTCTTGTCGTCGCGCAGATGGACGTTGAACGGCGGGCGGAAGCGCTTGATCAGCTGGGTTTCGAGCAGCAGCGCCTCGGCCTCGGAATTGGTGACGACGATTTCCATCGCGCGCGTCTGGCTGACCATCCGCCTGAGCCGGTTGGTCAGCCGGTCGACCTGGGTATAGCTGGTTACGCGATTGCGCAGCGCGCGCGCCTTCCCGACATAGAGCACGTCGCCGCGCGCATCGAGCATGCGGTAGACCCCGGGGAGCGGCTTCAGGGTCTTGATCGTGGCGCGGATCGCCGCGACCCCCGCCTCGATATCGGGCTGGGCGGATTTCACCGTATAGGCGGCGCGCTCCTCGTTGAAGCGCCCTGCCCCCTTGGGATGCGGCGGAGTTCCGGCCTTGCTGTCTGCCATGGGCGGGAGATAGGCGGGAAAGCCGGCGCGCTCAATTCCTCCCTGTGCCGAAGGCATGGGGAGGTGGCAGACGCCAACGGCGCCTGACGGAGGGGAATGGTGCAAATCACCCCTCCACCACCCCCTCTGCGAGGGCGTGGTCCCCCTCCCCATTCACGCTGTGCGCGAACGGGGAGGAACAGGAATTCTAGAACAGCTTGCGGAATTCGATCTCGAAGAAGCGGCCGACCGGATCGATCAGGCCGGGCTGGTAACGCAGCGGAACCTCGCCGTTGTCGTCGACAACCTTGCGCCGGGCATCGAACACATTGTCGACGCTGAACGAAATCCGCGTCCCCTTGAGCAGCGGGATCTTCTCGACCAGCTTCGGCTGCTGGTCGAGGTCGACGAATGCCCGCAGATCGAGCGTGAGCAGCGAACCGAAATAGAGATTGCTCGATCCCGGCATACCGCTCCCGTCGATCCGGCTCTTGCCCGAATAGCGACCCGAAAAGCGCATGCCCTTGCCGTTCATGAATATCCCGCCTTCGAGCTCGGCCGAATGCCGCACCGTGCCGCCGCCCGACAAGGCATCGCCATCGAGCAGGTCGAGCACCGGCAGGCCCTCGGCGATCAGCAACTCGTTCTCGAGCTCGATCGTATGGAACAGGTTGACGAACATCCGCCCGCCGCCGCCACCGCCGCCGGTCATCCGGCCGATGATCGCGCCGATCGGTGGGCCACCTCCGCCGCCGCCGGGGCCGCGTCCCGCGCCAGGAGCGCCGCCGCCGCCGGGCGGGCCACCGCCCGGAGGACCGCCGAAGCGGAAGAAACCGCCGCCGCCCGGGCCGGGTTGCTGTCCGGCTGCGTCACCGCCTGCGCACATCTGTGCGCGCAGGGCCGCGAAGCGCTCCGGATCGATCTCGCCATCCTCGCCGCGCAGGCGCTGCAGCATCGGCTCGGGCAGATCGGTCAGGTCGGGAAGCTCGCCCTCGGGCGCGGCGCAGATGCGTTGGCGGATGGCGTCGAACCTTGCCGGGTCGAAATTGCCGCCCGGTTGCCCCGGACCGCCGACGATCTGGGCGTCGGCGCTGCAGAACCGATCGCGCAGCGCATTGAGCTGCGCCTGGTCGATCTCGCCCGCCTCGTTGCGAACCTGGTTGACGATAAACGGCGGAAGCTGGGCGATTTCTTCCTCGCTCAGCTGGACATCGCCGGTGCCGGCACACAGCCGCTCGCGCAGCGCCTGGAAGCGCGCGGGGTCGAAATTGCCGCCGCCCTGGCCGCCGCCAAAGCCGCCTGGAGGTCCGCCCTGGCCGCCGCCGAAGCCGCCTGGCGCTGCCGGTCCGTTGGGGCCGACCGCCGACCCGCCGCCTTGCGCTGCCGCCGGAGCTGCGCCGTTGCCCGATTGCTGCGGGCGCTCTTCCTGTTCGCGAGAACCGCCCAGCTGGAATCCCATATTGATGCCGTAGCGGATCCGGCGGCTGGTCTGGCGCGCAAACGTCACCGGCCGGAGGTCGAGCGCCAGCAGGGTCCCGTCGATATCCCGGGTCACCCGGTCCGAAAACGCGGATTCGATCTCGGGCGTGAGGATCCCCGGGAAGCCGGAAGCAATGTCGTAGGAGCGGTTGACGTTGTAATCGACCTGCAGCCTCGCATCGGACAGGAACGGCAAGTCCCATTGCGCGGACAGGCGGATGTCCTTGCGGGTCTCGCGCGCGAGCAGCGGATTTCCGCCGCTGGTCGTTTCGATCAGGACGGTCTCGTTGTTGGCGAAATCGTAAACCGCGACATTCTCGTTCACGATCG
>NZ_DBNHSF010000034.1:0-8640 GCF_057143545.1 Candidatus Andeanibacterium sp. | reverse complement strand
TGCTGGTCCATCACCCGCTTCCCTTCAGCGCGGCGATATTTGCCGCATAGCAATCCGGCCCGCCCTTGAAGGTGGCCGATCCCGCGACCAGCACGTCGGCTCCCGCCTCGACGCATTGCCGGGCGGTCTCGGGGTTAACCCCGCCATCGACTTCGAGATGCACATCGAGACCCAGCTGGTCGATCCGCTTCCTGATCGCCTCGATCTTCTTCAGCTGGCTGGCGATAAAGCTCTGCCCGCCGAAGCCGGGATTGACGCTCATCACCAGCACGAGGTCGATCTCCTCGATCAAATAATCGAGCATTTTTGCCGGCGTGCCTGGATTGAGCGAGATGCCTGCCTTCCGGCCGAGCGCCTTGATCGCCTGGACCGTACGATGGATATGCGGCCCGGCTTCGGGATGGACCGTGATGATGTCGGCCCCGGCTTCGGCGAATTCTTCGAGAAAGGCGTCGACCGGCGAGATCATCAGATGGACGTCGAACGGCTTGCCGGTGTGCGGCCGCAATGCCTTTACCACCGCGGGGCCGATCGTGATGTTGGGGACATAATGCCCGTCCATCACATCGACATGAATCCAGTCGGCGCCCGCTTCGTCGATCGCGCGCACCTCTTCGCCAAGCCGGGCAAAATCGGCCGAAAGGATCGACGGCGAGATAAGTGGCGCGCTCATGGCATTGAGCCTGCCCTAAAGTGGCGCGACTCGGCGGACAAGCTGGCCCCGGGCGATTTCCACACTCGCAAATCGGTCACCCCCATCCGGTGTGCCTCGCCTGCGCCGGTGCGTTGCCCGATCCAACCGGCAGGACTAGGAATCGCAGTGTGACGAACGCGGATTGCAGCTCCAGCGATACAAAGCGCCAAAACCTGCTCGAAGAAGCGCGCTGGCGCTTCGGGGCCTGCCCGACCGCGATCGGCGGGGTCGAGATCGCGGTCGGCAATATCGCCTTGGCGGGAGAGGAGTTCCTGTCGCGGGTGGGCGACGGAGTCAGCCTCTATTATCGCAAGGGCGCTGGGGTCACTTGCGAAGCCCCTGACGAGACCGACCCGCGCGAACTCGATCTGTGGCTGAACGGCTCGGTCCATGCCGCGATCGCTGCAATCAACGGCCTGTTTCCGATCCACGCTTCGGCGGTGGCGCATCGCGGGCGCGTTTTTGCATTCACCGGGCCAAGCGGATCGGGCAAGTCGACCCTCGCCGCTGCGCTGGTGCAGCGTGGGCTCGCATTGTTTTGCGACGACACGCTGATCCTCGATCCCGACAGCGAACACTTGTGTTGCCTTCCCGGGCACAAGCGCTTGCGGCTATGGCCTGAAGGGCTGGAACTCGCCGGTATCGAAGGCCGGGGGGAAGTCGCTCCGTCCTATCCCAAGCACTTTGCGAGCGACGCGGGCGCGGGCACGGAAGACCTCCTGCCGCTGGCGGCAATGGTCCGTCTCGAAGACGGCAATGAAGCCGTCATCGAGCCGGTGCTGGGCGCAGAGCGCTTCGCCCTTCTGGCGGACGACCATTACACCGTCATGCTCCACGAATGGGCCAGCGGCATGGAACGCGCGGAGCGGTTCGAGTTCCAGGCTGAACTGGCGCGGGCCATCCCCGCATTTCGCCTGGTCCGCCCTTTCGACCCGACCCGGTTTGGCGATATGGTTGAAACCGTGAGCCGATGGATCGAGGAATTTTAAGCCGATGGGCGGGATCGCGAAACGCACGGGCGAATTCGTCGAGACCACGATCGACGACGAGGTGGTCGCGATGGAGCTCGCCAAGGGGGAATTCTTTTCGATCACCGGCACCGGCCTCGCGATCTGGAAGCTGATCGACGGCACCCGCGGTCGCGATGCGCTGGTCGAGGAGCTGGCGAAGGAATTCGATGCTCCGAAAATCGAGATCGCGTCGGATGTCGACGCCTTCCTTGCGAGCTTGCGAAATGCGGGGCTCATCGACTGGGGCTGAAAGGCGGGCGCTGCGGCAGCGGACCGCGCGCGCGATGGTGCAATTATGCCTGGCGCAATTGCTCCTGGCGCTGGTGCCCTTTGCCAAATGGCGCGGGAGGCTGGGCCACGCCGGATTGGCCGATCGAGACGCGCTGGCCGAAGCGCGGCGCCTTGCCAAACATGTCGAACGCGGTGCCAAGCGGCTGCCGTTCGAGACCAGCTGCCTTGCACGGGCGATGGCGCTTAGCCGGATGTTGCGGGCAGCGGGCGTCGCGCATGAAGTGGTGATCGCGGTGCGGCCACCCGGCCTGCGCGATGGCTGGGACACGCTCCACGCCTGGGTCGAACTGGCCGGCGAGCGGGTGATCGGCGACCTTCCCGGCCCGTGGCACGAGACCGCAAGGTTAACAGGAAATTAGGACCTGCAATTGCATTGCGGGGGTGTCGGGCATAGAATCTGCCCGAATTGGACATAATTGCGCGAAATTCCTGTTTGCGCGGGAGGGCATCGGTGCACGAAACCTCGAAAGAGACGAAGTCACGCTGGACCAGGCCGGGCTTCAGGCGCCTGGGCACTATTCGCGATGTCCGCGGGCCCTCGAATTCGGCGGTTTGCCAGTCGGCCGGCAGCCAGTGCAAATCGTGACGGCAGCGGTCCTGCCGAGCTGAATGATCTTCCTGGCTCGGAATTGGGGCGAGGCTTCCCCGTTCGACCCCGGCCGCGCTGCAACCTCGCTGGGAATCTTCGCCGGGCATCCAGCTGACACTTTCCGCAAGGAACGCGATTTCTTCGCCGAACTGCCCGCCCCGCGCGCAAAGCCGCGCCGCGACTGGCAGGTCGCGCGCGCTCCGGGCGGGTTCGCTGTGATGCTGGCGGGCTGGATCGACAATTGCGCCGAACTGGCCGCCGCGCTCGGCAGCGATCCCGCCGATCCCTATGCGACCTATGGTGCGGCTGTCGAAAAATGGGGAGACGATGCGGACAGGCATTGCGTCGGCACCTATGCCTCGATCGCCTGCCTGCCCGATGAAACGGTGCGCCTGGCGCGCAGCCCCTGGGCGAGCAAGTCGCTGTTCTATCATGCGGGCGATGAGGCGCTGCTCGCCTGCTCGATCCTGCGTCCGATCTTCGCGGCGGGATTGCCCAAGCACCTGCGCCAGCGCGCAGTCGACGACCTGCTCTCGATGGAACTGCCCGAAGCCGAGCAATCGCCGTTCGCAGGAGTCGAGATCGTGCCGCAGGGTAGCGTCGTGCTGCTCGAAAGGGGCAAACGCAGGATCCATCGCTGGTACGATCCACTGGCGATCCCGCAAATTCGCCTGCCGCGCGACGAGGATTATGTCGTGGCGGCAAACGCGCTGCTCGCCGAGGCGGTCGGCAAGGCGCTGGCGATGCCCGGCAGAATCGGGATCGGGCTTTCGGGCGGACTCGATTCACCGCTCGTATGCGCCGAGGCGCTGCGGCAATTGCCGGAAGGCGAGCGGCTGCCGAGCTTCACTTTCACCCCCATCGCCGAATGGGACGGCAAGGTCGTCCCTCACAAATTCGGCGACGACCGGCCGTTCGTCGAGCAATTCGCGGCCATGCACCCCGCGCTCGATCCGACCTTCGTCGACAATCGCGGGATTGGCTTCGACGACCGCGCCGAGGAGCTGTTCCTCGCCAGCGACACCGGCTATCCGGCGCGGGTACTCGCGAGCGTCCAACACGGCGTCATGGCTGCCGCGCGCGATCGTGGCTGCGACTGGTTGATGCAGGCGCATATGGGCAATACGACTTATAGCGGCGATGCGCCCTGGGCCTATCGCGAATTCCTGCTGGCCGGGCGCTGGCGGCAATTGTGGCGGCTCGCCGCGAGCCGAGTGAACGATCCGCGCTCGATCCCGCGCCGGATCGCGGCGCATGCGCTGATGCCATTGCTGCCCAGCGCGTGGCGGCACCGGATTCGCCGGCTGGTCCATCGCGGGCGCGGGCAGGACTGGTTCTCCAATCCCTTCCTCAGGCGCGACGGGCGGCTGGGCGACAAACTCAAGGAAGCAAGGATCAATGCGGCGATCATGACCGTCGGGCGCGACGGGACCCGCCGCCAGTTCATCGCCAGCCAGTATCATGCCGCCGGGCTCGCCTGCGAAGACAGCCACGCCTATGAACAGGTCTTCGGCCTCCGACTGCGCGATGTCGCGGCCTATCGACCGCTGATCGAATTCTGCCTTGGCCTTCCGACCGACCAGTTCGTGTGCAATGGTACGACCCGCTGGCTCGCCCGGCGGATGGCCGAGGGAAGGCTGCCCGAGGCGCAGCGCAACTCCGTCCTGTTCGGCGAGCATAATGTCGACTGGCACGCCCGCCTGACGCCGCGCCTCGCGGAACTGCGCGCAGCGGTGGTCGAGCTTGCCGACCATCCCGATCTCGGCCCACTGCTCGACACCAATGCCATGCTCGAGCTGATAGACGATTGGCCCTCGGAGACGCCAGACGACCACATCCAGGCAGGCCGGTTCCGCTTCTATCTGCCGGCGATGCTCTATGTCGCTCGCTATGTCGATTTCGAGACGGGGCGGAATTAGGCTAGGCAGCGTTCATGGCGGCCAAACGCACAACTCGTCTCCTTGCCGACCACATTGACCGGAAGCAGGCAGCCCTGCTGCTGGCGTTGATGACGGCATCGGGCTTCACTGAAGGCATCGGGCTGGTGCTGCTGGTGCCGATGCTGGCGGCGCTCGATCCTGCGTCAGGCGAGACCGCCAACGGCATCCCCGCAAGGCTTGCGGAGCTCGGATTTCCGACTTCGCTTGAGGCCTTGCTCGCGATCTTTGTCGGGCTGGTCGTGGTCCGGGCGCTGATCAACCATGCGCGCGATCTCGCCGCGCTCGATTTCGAGGCGCGATTGGTCGACGGCATCCGCAACCGCGCGTGGCGAGCGCTGCTCCATTGTGACTGGCGCGAGCTCTCCGCTATGCGGCAAAGCGACAATGCCGGCCTCTTGATCAGCAATGTCGCGCGCGCAGGCGACGGCGTGAGCCAGCTGCTTCATGCGCTCGCCGCGGCGGCAACTCTCGCCGGGCTGACCGTTGCCGGGCTCGCCATTTCGCCCCCGATCACACTCGCGGGTCTCGCCGGCGGGGCGCTCGTCCTGCTTGGCTTTTCCGGCATCCGCCGGCGCGCCCACAAACTGGGCGAAGATCTCGGTGCAGCCACGCGCCGGGTCCATGGCGAACTGGACGAAGGGCTGGGTGCGTTACGCGCAATCAAGAGTTTCGGCGCCGAGCAGCGGATGGCCGATCGCGGCGCGATCGCTTTCGCGGGGCAACGGACGGCCTATCGCGGCTATGCCCGCTCGCAGGGAATTGCACAGATTGCCCTGCAGGTCGGCGGAGCACTGGCGCTGGCTCTGCTGGTCTGGCTGGCGATCGCGCGCTGGAATGCCGGGATCGCGGAAATACTGCCGCTCGCGGCACTCTTCGCGAGGGCACTGCCCCTGCTCGGCAGGTTGCAGCAGAGCTGGCAGTTCTGGGCCCATGCGAGGCCGGCGCTCGACGAGGCGGAGCAGCTGATCGAACAGGCCGAAGCCGCGCGCGAACCCGATTTGGTCGAGCGCCGTGCGGAGCCGCTACAATTGGCCAGGTCGATCGAACTCGAGGATGTTTCCGTGCGCTTCGCGAGCCGCGCCGGGAACGCCCTTGACCGGATCAACCTTGCCATCCGCGCGAACTCGACCGTCGCGATCGAGGGTCCGTCCGGCGCAGGCAAAAGCACTCTTGCCGACCTCATCGGCGGGCTGCTCTCGCCCGACGAAGGGCGCATCCTGGTCGATGGATTGCCGCTCGACCTGGCCAGCCGCCGTGCGTGGCGATCCCGGGTCGCCTATGTCGAACAGGAACCGGTGCTGCCGGGCGGGAGCGTGCGCGAAGCCCTGCTGTGGGGTACACAAGATGCCAGCGAAGCCGGCATGCGCGATGCGCTCAAGCGCGCTGCGGCGGACTTCGTCTTCGACCTGCCGCAGGGCCTCGATCACAGCCTCGGCGAGGGCGCAAGGCAGCTTTCGGGCGGCGAAAGGCAGCGGCTCGCGCTGGCCCGGGCGCTGTTGCGAAACCCGCAATTGCTGATCCTCGACGAACCAACCAGCGCCGTCGATGCGCCTGCCGAAGCAGAAATTGCCAAGGCGCTTGCCGCGCTCAAAGCCACACTGACGATGGTCGTGATTTGCCATCGTGGAAGCCTTGTCGATATAGCCGACAGGGTGATCGGAATCGAAGCGGGGCGGGTCGTTTCCGATCGCCTGGTTGCAGCCTCCTGAGCGGAGAATTCAGATTGTATTCACGGGCTTGGCGGCAACCGGACCGGTGAGAGCGATTTCCATGCCGATTAACCGGCGGTTTTCGGACAAGACTTGTCCTTGCCACATCCAGCTACCAAGAAGGGTGAACATGAGACCGACATGAAGATGCCGATACGCTCCCTCCCCCCGCTTGCCTTGCCGGCTGCCGCGCTTGCGGGAGCAGCCCTTCTGACATTGCCCGGAGCGCAGGCCGTCGCCCAGGCCAAGGCCGAGGATTGCGTGGGCCGCCAGAAACACGGCATGTGGCTGAATGTGATCGCCGAAGGCATGCGCAACAGCACTGGCAAGCTCGTGGTCACGGTTTATCCCGACAATCGCAGCCGGTTCCTCGCCTCGAAGGGCGAGATCAATGTCGGCAAGGTCGACGCTCGAGCCGGCGAGACCAGAATGTGCGTCTTCATTCCCGAAGGCGGGGTCTATGCCATCGCTGCCTATCACGACGAGGACAGCGACGGGAAATTCGACCGCAACCCGCTGCCGACCGAGGGTTATGGCTTCTCGAACAATCCGCCGACCTTCTTCAGCCTGCCCAATTTCAACTCGACGAGAGTCAGCGTTCCGCGCAACAACATGACTGTGCGGATCAAGATGAATTACCGCGACTGACCGCTGCACGCTGCGCTGGCGGTGCGCCGCGGCAGGCGCTATCATCGCTCGATGCTGACGACATCCCTCCTGGAAGACGCGCGGGCGATCTCCGATCGCATTGTGTCATTGCGCCGCGCCATCCATTCCGAGCCCGAACTCGGCCTCGAAACCCCCAAGACGCTCGACAAGGTTCGCGGCGAACTCGCCGACCTGCCGCTCGAATGGCGCATGGGCACAAGTTGCACCGGCGCGGTCGCGGTGTTGCGGGGCAGCAAAGGAGGCAGATCCGTACTCCTGCGCGGCGACATGGACGCGCTGCCGATGGAGGAGCATACCGGGCTCGATTTCGCCTCGACGATTCCCGGACGGATGCATGCCTGCGGGCATGACACCCACACCGCGATGCTGGCCGGGGCCGCGCGGGTGCTTGCCGCCAAGCAGGAAGAATTGACCGGCGAGGTCCATTTCATGTTCCAGCCGGGCGAAGAGGGCCATCACGGCGCGCGCTTCATGATCGAGGACGGGCTGCTCGATCCGTCGCCCGATGCCGCCTTTGCGATCCACATCATGCCCAATGCGCGGCATGGCGTCGTCGGGAGCCGCGCGGGCGCCTTGCTTGCGGCGGCGGATATGTTCGAGATCGCCGTGGCCGGGCGCGGCGGGCATGCGTCGATGCCGCACGACACGCGCGACCCGGTTCCGGTCGCAGCCGAAATCGTGACGGCGCTGCAAGCAATGGTCACGCGCAAATTCAACGCCGCCGAAGCGACCATCGTCACTGTCTCGCAGCTCGAAGCCGGTTCGGCGCACAATATCATCCCGGACAAGGCGGTGATGAAAGGCACCATGCGCACGCTATCGGCCGAACGGCGAAAGGCGGTGCGCGTTGCGATAACGCATTTGGCCAGGGGCATCGCTTCGGCGCATGAAATGGAAGCGCATGTCGAACTGATCGAAGGTTTCCCGCCGACCATCAACGATCCGCGCGCGGTCGCGCTGGGCGAAGCGGTCGCCCGCGAACTCGGCGGCGAAGAAGCGTTCCAGTGGATGGAGCATCCGATCATGGGCGCGGAAGATTTCTCCTACGTCCTGCAGCAGATCCCGGGCGCGATGTTCTTCCTGGGCGTTTCGCACCAGGGCGACGACTGGAGCCAGTGCTGCGGCCTCCATTCGAGCCACATGATGGTGGACGAGAGCGTGCTGCCGCGCGGAACCGCCTTCCTGGCGGGCTGTGCCACGCAATTCCTCGAACGCGGCTGGACCGAGTAACCCGCGCAAACGGGAGGGGACGTCGATGGATCATTCACAACGCATCGAAATGCTCGAACGGCTAGCCGGCCTCCATCGCGCGGGCAATTTGACCGACAGCGAATATGCCGCCGAAAAGGCGCGCCTGTTGAGTGCCGGCGAGGCGAACGTGGCTGCGCTGGCCGAACTCGAAGAGGAGGGCGACGAAGTATTCTCGGGCTTCCGCTTCGCCACCGACGAGGAAGAGATCGACCGGTTCCGCGGCAGCACCGCCGGGTGGCTGTTCGGGAGCCTCGCCGGTTGGGGCACGATCCTGCTCTGCCTCCTCCCGCTGATCGCCCTGCTGGCGCAGCTCGAAGGCTGGCCGCTATGGCTTGCGATGGCGGCGGCGCTGGTGGGCTTCGGGGCGATCGGCCTGCGCTATGTGCGCAACCTTGCCGCGTTTTACGTGCTCACCACCCAGCGGCTGATCCTGCGCACCGGGATCTTGTTCAAGCGGGTCGACGAGATCGAGCTGTTCCGGGTGAAG
>NZ_DBNHSF010000033.1:0-1718 GCF_057143545.1 Candidatus Andeanibacterium sp. | reverse complement strand
ACCGGCTGTGCAGCGGCCCTGGGCTCAAGGCAGTCGAACTGTTCCAGGCGGTTCATGATGGCCGGATCAAGTTCCTGTGGATCATGGCGACCAACCCGGCCGTTTCGATGCCCGATGCGGGTTTCGTCCGCGAAGCGCTTGCCCGGTGCCCCAATGTGGTCGTCTCCGAGGTGATGGCCGAAAGCGACACGGCGCAGTTTGCCCACGTGCTGCTCCCGGCACTCGCCTGGGGCGAGAAGGACGGTACGGTGACCAATTCGGAGCGCCGGATCAGCCGCCAGCGGGCGCTGTTCGCGCCGCCGGGCGAAGCGCGCGCCGACTGGCGGATCGTCTGCGACGTGGCCGCAAGATTGGGCCATGCCAGGGAATTTGCATTTGCTTCTCCAGCTGCGGTGTTCCGCGAATATGCAGCGATGACCGCGCTCGCCCGAAGGCATGGCAAACTGCTCGACCTCACAAGCTGGGCCGAAAGCTGCGAGCTGCAATATGCAGCGATGGAACCATTCCAGTGGGGCGGACCGCGCCCGTTCGAGACGCGCTTTCCGGTGAGGGACGGCAAGGCGCGGCTGGTCGCGGTCCACCCAGGGGCGGAGCGGGACAAAGGAGAGGCGTTCCCGCTCCGCCTCAATACCGGGCGCTACCGCGACCACTGGCACACCATGACCCGCACCGGATTGAGCGCGAAGCTATCGGTCCACCGGCGCGAACCGCTGCTCGAGATTCACCCCGACGATGCCGCTCGCTGGAAGCTCGAGGAGGGTGGCCTGGCTAGGGTCGCAACCGCATACGGGTCCTCGATCTTTCGGGTGTCCTGTGCGCCGGGGCAGAGGCGCGGCGAGATCTTCGTGCCGATGCATTGGAGCGATGCGATGGGTGCCGGAGGCCGTGCCGGGCGGCTCGTCCAGCCATTGGTCGATCCGGTTTCGGGCCAGCCCGGCTTCAAGGACACGCCGGCCAGGGTCGTTCCCGTGCTGCCCGAGTGGCGGGCCTTCCTGCTCACCCGGAAATTCAAGCTGCCCGACCTGCTCTATTCGGCGCGGGCGAAGGTGGAAGGCGGCTGGCTGACCGAATTGGCGGGAATGGGATCGGTCGATCTTGCCGGGCTGCTCCCGGCAGGAACCCGCAGCGAAGTTGCCGATATCGGGCGCGGAATGCGGCGGATAATCGTGCGCGGGGAAAGCGGCGAGCTGCTCGCCGCGCTGTTTGTGACCCGCACGGGCACCCTTCCGCCGCGCGAATGGATCGCACGGCAACTCGTCGAGGGCAGTGCCGAATTGCCCGAATTGCTGGCCGGGCGCCCCGCGAAGCCGATGCCCGACCGCGGGGCGCTGGTGTGCGTCTGCTACGATGTGCGCGAAACCGACATCCTTGCGGCCATTGCCAATGGCGCGAGTACCGTCGCCGAAATCGGCAAGTGCACGCGGGCGGGCACCAATTGCGGATCGTGCCGGACAATCACCGCCCGGTTGATCGATGAAGCTCTCGCAGCCCAGCAGGAGGCAGCCCAATGAGCGATTTTCCGGCAGGAAGTGTCTGGCTGGTCGGGGCAGGGCCGGGCGATCCGGAGCTGTTGACCCGCAAGGCCGAACGGCTGATCCGGGCCGCGAGCGTCATTTTCTACGATGCGCTGGTCGGCCAGGGCGTGCTCGATCTCGTCCCCGAGCGGGTCCGGTTGGTTCCCGTTGGCAAGCGCTCCGGCCGTCATTCGAAGGACCAGA
>NZ_DBNHSF010000032.1:0-2766 GCF_057143545.1 Candidatus Andeanibacterium sp. | reverse complement strand
CTTCGAGCGTCTCGCTGGCATTGTCGACCGCCACGAACTCGACCTCGTGTCCGGCAAAGGTCGGCCTCACGGCTGCGCCATAGGCGGCGAAACCTTCGGGGTTGGTGACGTTGTACTTGGCGATAATGTAGGCGGCCATACGGGCTCCGTTCGGCTGGGGTTGTTGGCCGACGCTAGGTTGCCCGGGGCGGGGGCGCAAGGCCTCCCGCGCCAATCCTGCCGCTCAATCACTACCGCGCAATTTACCGTAACCTGCAATTAACCCACGCGGCGGCCCCCTTGGCCGAACCCGCCCCTCCTGCGACAGTTTGTTAACCTGTTAGCGCTACCTCCTTCGACGGGGTCGGAGGATAACAATGCGAGCAGCCAAGAAACGGCATGCCGGGCCCGACGGCTTTGCACCGGGCCGAGGGGTTCATTTCACCGCCGAGGCGGTGGTGCTGGCTGCTGTCCTCCTGACCGGACTGGCATCCTACAATCGCGAAGCCCTGACGAAGCTCGAACAGGCCTACGGGCCCGAGGATAACGGCCCCGTCTTTGCAAGCTACCAATACGACGATGCGGACAATGGCGGCACCTCGTCGGTCTTCCAGGTGGAGAATCAGAGCCTTTCCTGGATCTGCGATCTGAGGAAGACCTACGAATACGGCTATTGCGGGTTCGGGGTGATCTTCGACCAGTATCATACCGGGCGCGGCATCGAACTCGATCGCTACGAAAGCATGAGCTTCACGCTGGACTACGAAGGATCAGGCAAGGCCCTTCGGCTTGCCGTGAAGGACAAGAATCCACGTTACGTCGAACTTGGCGCTCTCAACGACGAAAAGATCAACCAGGCCAATATCGCCGTTTCGCCCGGCCGGCAGACTGTCACCATCGATCTCCACGAATTTGCGGTGGTCGAATGGTGGAAGGAAGCCGCCAGCACGCCCTCGATAGAGCTTTCGCAGCCGCGTTTCGACAACGTCGTTTCCATGGAATTCCTGACCGCGGCGGATTCCGCACCCGGGCGGCATGCGTTGCGGATCGACCGGATCGTCTTCAACGGCCACCTGATGAGTGCCGAGACGTTTTTCGGCATCATTGCCTTCGCGTGGCTGCTGCTGATCGGCTCGATACTGCTGCTGCGCCGGCGCGATACGGAGCGGTGGCAGAAAAAGCTGATCGACTCGATGGAGGCCACTCTCGATACGATCCCGCATATGGTCTGGTCGCTGGACCATGAAGGCAAGGCCAGCTTCAATGCCAGGTGGCAGGACTACACCGGCGTATCGCTCGCGACCGGCGGCTGGCGCGACCTGCTGCAATTGCTCCATCCCGACGATGCACGCGAAGCGATCAGGCAATGGCGGAATGGCCTTCGTTCCGGCAAGGAATTCAATCTCGAGCTGCGCCTGCTTCACTACACCGGAGCGTACCGGTGGGTGGTGACCCGCGCCGTGCCCTCCCGTCGTCCGGACGGGTCGGATGCCGGCTGGTACGGGACCTGCACCGACGTGCATGACAAGGTCATCGCGCAGCAGGCCCTGCGCGCCAGCGTGAAAAACGAACGCAAACGCTCGCAGCAGCTGAAATGGTCGAGCGAACACGACCCGCTGACCCGCTTGCCCAACCGCCGCGCATTCGAGGCCCAGCTCGACCAGGCGATCCTGGAAGCGGTGGCGAGCGAGGCCCAGGTAGGCTTGCTGCTGGTCGACATGGACTATTTCAAGCATACCAACGACACTTTGGGGCACAGCGCGGGCGACGAACTGCTGAAGGAGATCGCCGCGCGCCTGAAGAAATCGGTTCGCAGGGAGGATTTCGTGGCCCGCATCGGCGGCGACGAGTTTGCGGTCATCCTCCCGGGCCTGGATTCGAATGCCGCCCTTTCCGCCGTCGGCCAGGAGGTGGCGCTCGCGATCCAGCATGCGCTCCACATCGGCGACCACGTGGTGCGTCCGAGCGCGAGCATTGGCGGGGCGACCTGCCCGCGGGGCGAACTGGCGGCGGGCGAGATGCTCAAGATGGCGGACGCGGCCCTATACGCCCTGAAACGCTCGGGGCGGGGGGGCTTCCGCCTGTTCGAGAGCTACATGCTGGACGATGTCAGGCAGGCGGCCTTCCAGCTTGCGCGGGCCCGCGAGGCGATCGTGGATGGCAGCATCGTCGCCGTCTACCAGCCGAAACTGTCCATCGGGCGCGGGGCGATTGCCGGGTTCGAGGCGCTGTTGCGGTTCAGGACCACCGAGGGAGAGCTCGGGCTCCCGGACATGATGGCCGAGGCCTTCAACGATTACGAACTCGCCGCGAAGATCGGCGAAGCGATGCAGGAGCGGGTCGTCAGCGATATCCGCGGCTGGATCGACGCCGGGATCGAATTCGGACGGGTCGCGATCAATGCCGCCCCGGCCGAGTTCCTGCGCAACGATTATGCCGAACGGCTGCTCGAGGTGCTCGACCGCAACGGCGTGCCCCCGTCATGCATCGAAGTCGAAGTGACCGAGCATGCCTTTGTAGAACTCGGCTGGGACTATGTCGCCCGCGCGCTCGACCGGCTCAAGGCGGCCGGCGTGACAATCGCGCTCGACGATTTCGGGACCGGGCATTCCTCGCTCTCGCATATTCGCGATTTCCCGGTCGACCTGATCAAGATCGATCGCTCCTATACGAAACTGATCAACGAGGATGCCGCCATTGCGGCACTGGTCACCGGGCTGGTCCACCTCGCCTGCAGCCTCGGGCTGGAGGTTGTCGCCGAAGGAGTGGAGACCGAACAGCAATTCG
>NZ_DBNHSF010000031.1:0-4296 GCF_057143545.1 Candidatus Andeanibacterium sp. | reverse complement strand
AGCGTCTTGGCGAGCCCGACGAGGCCGAGCTTGGCCGCACCGTAATTGGCCTGGCCGAAATTTCCGAACAGGCCCGACGAGCTGGCGGTCATCAGCACGCGGCCATAGGTTTGCTCGCGCATCACCTCCCAGCATGCCTTGGTGGCATAGGCCGAGCCGAACAGGTGGACCTTGACCACGAATTCGAAGTCTTCGGGCTCCATCTTGGCGAAACTCTTGTCGCGCAGGACCCCGGCATTGTTGATCAGCACATGGACGCCACCCCATTTTTCCTTTGCCCTGGCGACCATCTCGACCATTTGTTCGAATTCGGTGACCGAGGCGCCGTTGGACATGGCCTCGCCGCCTGCGGCCCTGATCTCCTCGACCACCTTGAGCGCGGCATCCGAATGGCCGGTGCCGTCGCGCGCTCCGCCGAGGTCGTTGACCACGACCTTCGCGCCGCGCCTGGCCAGTTCGAGCGCATAGGCCCGGCCCAACCCGCCGCCCGCGCCGGTGACGATCGCCACCTTGCCTGCAAATGAAATGGACATGCTGTCTCTCCAAAAGCCTTGAGTGGCGCAGCCCTGCGCGCCCGAATGACTGGCGGGATGGCACGGCTTGCCGTCGCTTTCAACCGCGCGCTTGGCGGCTCGCCATGCCGTAGGGGAAGGGCGGGGATCAGAGTGTGCGCAGGGTTTCGACCAGCTGGTCGAAATGGTCGACCACCGCATCGGCGCGCAATTCCCGCGCCGGCCGGTCATTATAGCCGAAACCCAGCACTACAACGGGCACGCCCGCGGCCCTCGCCGAGGCGACATCGAAGCTCGAATCCCCGACCATCGCGAATTGCCCGCCGCCGCCGCTGCGCGCAATTGCCAGTTCGATCGGATCGGGGTGGGGCTTCTTGCGGGCCGCCGTATCGCCGCCGATCACCGCGGCAAAGCGCCCCAGCATATCGAGTTCGTCCAGCAATCTTGCCGCAAGTCGTTCGGGCTTGTTGGTCACGACTGCAAGCGAACAGCCAAGTTCCGCCAGCGCCTCGAGCGCTTCGACGCAGCCGGGATAGGGTCGCGAAAGGTCGGCAATATGGGCTTCGTAATACGACAGGGTCTCATCGTAGAGCTTGTTGAACTCAGCCTCGGGAAGCGGGCCACCGGTAACTTCCAGCGCGCGTTCCAGCATGCGCAAGGTTCCGCCGCCGATCATCTCGACGACCTTGTCGAGTGGAACCCGTTCCCGGCCGACCAGGCCAAGTCCGTGATTGACCGCCACGCCAAGGTCGCCCTTGGTATCGACCAGCGTGCCATCGAGATCGAAGCCCACCATCGAGAAGGGAAATGTGCTCATCCCCGGCCTTTGCCGCGAGCCTATGGAAACCGCAATGAAATGATGGCATTGCGCCCGCCATGAGTGAGACGCATCGTCCCGTTGCCGCCGTCGTGCTGGCCGCCGGCAAGAGCACGCGCATGAACAGCGCGCTCCACAAGGTCCTGCACAAGGTCGCCGGACGGCCCATGATCGTGCATCTGCTCGAAGCACTCGGCGAACTCGCGCCCGAACGGACCGTGATCGTGATCGGCGATGCACGCGAACAATTGCAGGACGCGCTTGGCGGCGGGATCGAGTTCGCGGTGCAGGAGCCGCAGCTGGGCACCGGCCATGCGGTCCAGCAGGCCGAGGCTGCGCTGGGCGGGTTTACGGGCGATGTCCTGATCCTTTACGGCGACGTCCCTTTCGTGACCGCTGCCACGATGCGCACGATGATCGAACGCTTGCGGCAGGACGACCATCCGGCGGCGGTGGTGCTGGGGTTCGAACCGGGCGACACGCTCCAATATGGCCGCGTGATCGCCCATGACGGGCTGATCGACAAAATGATCGAGCACAAGGATGCGAGCGAGGAAGAGCGCGCCTGCCGACTTTGCAATTCGGGCCTGATGGCGGTGCGCGGCGAGGACCTGTTCGTGCTGCTCCACCGGGTCAGGAACGACAACGTCCAGCACGAATATTACCTGCCCGATATCGTCAACCTGGCGCTGGCCGATGGCCGCAAATGTGCGGTGGTGCTTGCGGAAGACCCCGGCGAAGTGGCGGGGATCAATTCGCGGGCGGAACTTGCCCGGGCGGAGGCGCGCTGGCAGGAAGCGAGGCGAACCCGCGCCATGGCCGAAGGCGCCACGCTGCTCGATCCCGCGACCGTGTGGTTCTCCTGGGATACCCAAATCGGCCGCGACGTGACGATCGAGCCCAATGTGGTGTTCGGCCCGGGCGTGAAAGTGGCCGACAATGCCCGGATCAGGGCGTTCTGCCATATCGAAGGCGCCAGCATCGCCAGTAACGCCGAAGTCGGGCCCTACGCCCGCCTGCGGCCCGGGGCCGTGCTGGAAGAAGGCGCGAAGGCCGGCAATTTCGTCGAGATCAAGAATTCGACCCTGGGCAAGGGCGCCAAGGCCAACCATTTGAGCTATCTCGGCGACAGCGATATCGGCGCAGGGGCGAATATCGGGGCCGGGACGATCACCTGCAATTACGACGGCTATTTCAAATACCGCACGGTGATTGGCGAGCGGGCGTTCATCGGCTCGAACTCGGCGCTGGTCGCACCGCTCACGATCGGCGACGATGCGATCGTTGCGGCGGGCAGCGCGGTCACCCGCAATGTCGGGGCGGGCGAGCTCAGGATCGTGCGCGCCGAACAGCTGGTCAAGCCCGGCTGGGCCGACCGGTTCCACGACGCGATGAAGAAAAAGAAGGCGGAGAAGGGCAAATGACGAGTGAAGTCACGCAAGACCAGCTTGGCTATTTGCTACAGTTGTCGCGCGATGCGGCAGTGCAGATGCTCGGGCAATGGGGCGGTTTCCCGCCGTTCGCGATGCGGGCCGGCAAGGACGGCGCGGTCGAAGTCGTCAGCAATACCGAACAGGTCGCAGATGACCAGTTGGCCGAAGTCTATGAAAGGATCCAATCGGCGCTTGCCGAGGAAGCGCGACAGGGCGGAATCCATGCCGCGGCGATGGTCTCGAACGTCCACATGAGCGATGTCGGAGAAGGCGACGAATTCGATCGGGCGATCCAGGTCCATATCGAGACCGAAAGTTTCAGCCGGGTAGTGCTGGTTCCCTATCGCTTCCCCGAAATGGTCGAGGTCAAGCAGTACCGCGACGTCGAAACCGGCGAGATGCAGCCCTTCGACGCGCCTTCAGCAATATTTGCCGGCTGAGGTCCGATTTCGCCAATCCCGTTGACATGATATCATGATATGATATCAATATATCATTATGGCCCGAATCCTTGCAGACCTGCCCGACGAGGACATTCAAAAGCTCGACGCGCTTGCGGCGAAGAGCAAGAGTTCGCGCGCGGCGGAAATTCGCGAGGCGGTGAGGCTGTACCTGGTCCGGAAGGACGATCGCAGCTGGATCGAGCGTGGCGCGGGCTATTGGAAGGACCGGACGGACATTGGCGATGCGGTCGAATACCAACGGGCGATTCGGGAGGACCGCACCCCCTACGACGAAATCTGATCCGTGGCGGAACCCTTCTTCGACACGAACATCCTGATCGATTGGCTATTCGATCGTCCACAGGCGATCGCCGAGATTGCACGCTATCCCCGCCACCGGATCAGCCGCATTGTCTGGGCGGAAATCCTGGCCGGCGAACCGCTCGAGCGCCGCGATGTCGTCCAGCAATTGATCGCTCCTTTCGATGTCGTCGATGTCGACGCGCGGATTGCCGCCTCGGCAGCAGACATTCGCCACCGGTCGCGGATGAAGCTGCTCGACGCACTCATCCTTGCCACCGCGCAAATCAACGGTGCGATCCTGATCACGCGCAACACCAAGGACTTCCCGGCGAACATGCCTGGCATCCGCGTTCCTTACGAATTCTAGAAAGGCTGCTCCATGTGCGGAATTATCGGGATCGTCGGCAATTCGGAAGTCGCCGGGCGGCTGGTTGACGGGCTCAGGCGCATGGAATATCGCGGCTATGATTCCGCCGGCATCTGCACCGTTCATGACGGCGAACTGGTTCGCCGCCGGGCTGCGGGCAAGCTGGCCAACCTTGTTTCCGAACTGGAGCGTCATCCTGCGCCGGGGACCACCGGCATCGCCCATACGCGCTGGGCGACCCATGGTGCCCCGACCACGAGTAACGCCCATCCCCACGCAACCGGCGAAGTCGCCCTGGTGCATAACGGGATCATCGAGAATTTCCGGCCGTTGCGCGAAGAGCTGATCGCACGTGGCCGGACCTTCGCCAGCGAGACCGATACCGAAGTCGTCGCCCACCTCGTCTCGGAAGGGATCGAGG
>NZ_DBNHSF010000030.1:0-3183 GCF_057143545.1 Candidatus Andeanibacterium sp. | reverse complement strand
GGCTTGAGGCGGTGCCTGAACTGGTCAGCCCGCCCTTGGTTGCGATGGTCGCCGAAGGCGACAGGGTGATTATGGCGATGCGCGAGGAATTGCCTCGGCCGGATGGCAAGGGGGACTATGCGTCGGTCCACTTCAACCTGTTTCGTATCGCAGACCACCGGCTCGCCGAACATTGGCATTCGGTGCAGGGGACGCCGAGCCCGCAATTGCCCTTTGCCGGTGAAGGCGGCCCGCTTCCGGTGACGGGGGTGACCGGCAAGGATCTCGAAAAGCTGGCCGATTCCGCCGATCCGGCATTGGCGGCGAACAAACGCCTGGTGCTCGACTTGTGGCAGACGGTGCGCCGTGGCGGCCGCTCGGCTGCTAAGGGTTTTCTCGCCGCGAGCTATCTTGAACACAACGTAAACGGCGGCGAGCATGCTCCGCCGTTTCGCGGCTTCAGCGATCCTCGCAACGCACCAGCCGCGCCGCCCGTGCTCGACGCGCCGGCGGTGGCGCTGGTGGCCGAGGGCGAATTTGTGGTGCTGGTTACCGCGCTCGAGCATCCCGACCCGCGGCGTGCGGGCACCGTATTCACGTCGACGTGGTTCGACATGTTCCGTATCGCAGACGGCAAGATCTCCGAACATTGGGACGCCGCATTCATCCCGGGTACGGTGGTGCCCTTCGGTGGATAGAACCAGAAGACAGGAGTAGCAGGCCGGCGCAAGAATCCAGCCAATTCGGTCTTTGGAATCTCCCAGGATCGCAGAATGTCGCCACTATTTTCCCGGCATTCAGAGCTGCAAGGATGTTCTGCATCAAAGGCTCCGCGATCACCAATCCGCGGTGCCATGGGAGAGTTCGCTTGGCGCATGCAACCGCCGCATCGGGTTCCGCGCCCGACCACATCGATACTTTCGTGCGCTATTCTGAGCGCGCGGCCGATGGCGGCTGGATCGAGAAGAACGGCAGCTATTCCTTCGAAATGGAGGATCACGAATGTCGGGTGCGCAATGCGCGAGTGTCCGATACTTCGTGGGAAACCCACGGTTTCGCGCTGGTCAGGCACGCGACAGATATCGATTGGTCGAGCCAGGAAGATTTCGAGAAACGCTACTACCCACAGGTTTGCCAGTTGGTGAAGGACTTGACCGGCGCAAGCGAGGTTTTCGCCTTCATGGGCATTTGGCGCGGCGGCGAGGATGAGAAGGGCGGCGGGCCGGCGCTAAGCGCTCATGTCGATTTCAACGAAGTCGCCTTGCGTCAATGGTTGCCCCGGCTGGCGCCCGGGCGCGAGGCCGAGCTGGGAGCAAAGCGGCTGGTCAATATCAATGTCTGGCGCGGCACCAAGCCGGTCGAGAACTCGCCGCTTGCGGTGTGCGACCGGCGCAGCGTGGACAAGCGGGACTTCCTGCGGGTGCGCTTCGGCAGGCAGGATGGGCCTTATGAGGAAGGCCAGCCCGCCGGGCTCAACATGGCCTACAATCCTGATCACGAATGGTACTATTTCGCGCACATGCAGCCCGATGAGGCACTCGTCTTCAAGCTTTACGACACCGCCGATCCCGAGTGGAAGATGACCGGTCATACCGCGATCGTCGATCCGACTTCGCGGCCCGGTTCCCCCAAGCGGGAAAGTTTCGAAGTACGGACCCTGGCGGTGTTCGACGAATGAGCCCGGGCAGCAGAATCCTATTGCTTAGGCGCGCCGATTCGGAACATCGTCTCTTCGAGCCGAACGAGCCTTGCGAGCCCGGAAATCTGCCACGGATCCCTGGCCATGGTGGCGCGAACCTCGTCTTCGCTTTCGGCAAGGAAGACGAAGATGATCTCGCTGGATGGCAGCATGAGTCCAGCCATGGCAATGAAGCCCTTTTCCTCCAGCGAACCCATAAAGGCTGCATGATCGGGGAAACCCTCATGCTCTTGAGGTTCCTTGGAATTATCCCATTTTTCAGTGCGTTGAACGAAGCCTACGAAGGTCTTCTTCATGCCAAACTTCCTTCCCTTCTCGCTCGCGGCAATCGCTACACGGCTAGTACGAGAGCGATCAAGGCTTAAGACGGAGGCCGCCATGCAGGTATTCATCTTCGACTGGACCGCTTACGCCGAGAATGTCGACAAGTTTCGTGAAGGCGGCGAGATGGTGCGGCTCGTCAAACAGCATTTCGAACCCGAAGCTGCGGTCGCGACCTACCGCAATCACATCGCTGCGTGGCAGGAAATGGAGAAGCAGGGCTTCGACGGGATCGCCATCAACGAACACCATTGCACGCCGTTCGGTCTTGGCAACTCGCCCAATCTCATGGCGGCCGCACTTTCGCAGCTGACCGAAAAGATCAAGATCCTGATCTACGCCAATCTGCTGCCAATCCATGAGCCGCTGCGGCTTGCCGAAGAGATCGCGATGCTCGACTGCATGACCAATGGACGGCTGATCTGCGGAGTCGGCAGGGGCGCGCCCCGCGAATACAAGATCTTCAATGTGCCGATGAGTGAGTCGCGCGGGCGCTTCGAAGAAGCCTATGAAGTCATGCGGCGAGCCTGGACCGATGATTCGATGTCGTTCTCTGGTGAGTTCTACTCATATGACGACGTCTCGATTTGGCCGCGCCCGGTGCAGCAACCCCATCCGCCAATCTGGATTCCGCTGACCGGATCGAAGGAATCGATCGAATGGGCGGCCGCGCACGACGCGACGATCACGCCGGGCGTTTTCGCCGGGCCCATGCGCGAGGACACGATCCGCTATTTCGCCAAGTGCCAGGCGCAACACGGCCGCAAGGTCGATCCCAACAAGATCAGCGTAATGGTCGATTGCTATGTCGCGGATTCGAAGGAACAGGCGATCGAGGAATATGGCGGCCACTTGATGTATCTGTTCAACACGCTGCTGCGTTACGGGCAAGTGTGGCAGAAGGATGTCGCCAAGACCAAATATTACAGTTCGACAGCATTCGAGCATCTGCGGGAGGGCCGCAAAGGAACTCTCGCCGAGGACGACACGGTCTTCAACGAATGGACGATGGAAACGGTGACGGGGGCGGCGCAGCATATGCCGCTTGGCACGGCGGACGAGATCGTCGAGCGGATCATCGCAGAATGCGACGATGCCGGAGCCAACAATGTCCTGCTCGTCTGCAATCGCGGCGACATGTCGCAGGAAATGTATCTCAATCAGATCCGGCGGATCGGGCAGGA
>NZ_DBNHSF010000029.1:0-11811 GCF_057143545.1 Candidatus Andeanibacterium sp. | reverse complement strand
AGCAACCGTGAGGGAACTTTCTTCCAGTCCTACCTTGAAGGCACGGGGCTGCTCGAACAGCTTATGCGCGACGAATATCGCGACTACGCAGTTAAGGTCAGCGTCAGCGGAACGCCGGTCGGCCTGGCCTCGCTGGCCGACGCGGCCCTCACGATCGGGCCGGCGCTGAACACCTGCGCAAGTTTGTGAGTGGTGGCGCCTACACCAATCCGAGCTTCGCCAGTTCCTTGACCAGCGTTCCGGGCAAGACATCGCCCCGCAGCTCGCCAGTGCCGTAATCGGGCGGGGCGTCCTTGGCTTCGAGATAGCGCCAGCCCTGGTGCGCGCGGCGCGCGCGCGGTTCGACCGGGATCAGCTGCGGTTCGAGCCTGATCCACCAGCGGCCATTGTCCTCGCGCTGCTCGAAACCGATGATCGGCGAACGCCCGACGATCGCATGGTCGAAAATCCAGTAGAGCGAGCCGCCTTGCATTTCCTCGTGCCGCTTGGGCAGGTAGCGGGTGGTGAGGCGCACTTCCTTGCCCTCGCGCCCTTCGAACCAGGAATGCATCTCTTCGAGCGATTTCGCGCCATAGGCGATCTTGGTCATATGCAGCGGCATGTTCGAAACCTAGTCCAATTTATCGCGATTACGAGGAGGAATGTCTTGTCTGGTGCCGGTGGGCACGGCATCGTCGGCCCTTCGAGGAGAGGAGAACCAGGATGAGAAATGCTGCCATGGCGGCCTGCGCTGCCGCCGCTCTGCATGCAACAGCGGCGTCGGCGGAACATCACGAAGCGGTTCCGGAACTCACTGGTGGGGCGGCCAATCTCAGCCAGGAAGCCACACGTGCCGCGGCGCAATTGGTGAAGGAAGGCAAGACCTACCGGCTGGGACTTGTAACCGGTTACGACACGCCGGCCTATCCGGGCAGGAGCTATGAAATCGAAATCATCGATCTCGGTACCAATGGCTCGAACAGGGTCTCTGGCCATGATGACAGGGTCAACACTTATCTCGGTATCGGCTCGCAGATCGACGGCCTCGGCCATGTCGGGACGGATGGCGTGCATTTCGGAGGCGTTCGCGCGGAGGAGATATTCGACGAAAAGGGACTTCGCGGGCTCAGTGCCGCCGAAATTCCCGCGATTGCGACCCGCGGCGTGCTGATCGACATGACGCGGCATTTCGGCGTCGACCGGCTGGAACCGGGAGCCAGCTTCGATTCCGGAGATATTCGCGCGGCCGCGGCAGATCAGGGCGTCACGATCGGGAAGGGCGATGTCGTGCTGTTTCATACGGGCTGGCTCGACATGATCGGGGATCCCGAGACCTTCATCGCCAACCAACCAGGCATCGATACCGATGGCGCGCGCTATCTGGCCGAGCTCGGCGTAGTCGCAGTCGGCTCCGATACTCCGGGGCTGGAAACCGCGACGCAGCCTGAGGGACAGTTCATTCCCGTCCACCAGCTGCTGATCGCCGAATACGGAGTCTATATCCTCGAAACGCTCGATACGCGCGAACTGGCGGCAGACGAAGTTACCGAATTCCTGTTCGTCCTGGGCGCTCCGCGGTTCGAAGGCTCGGTCCAGGCCGTGATCAACCCGGTCGCTATCCGCTAGCCGACCAGCCCGCCCGCCACTGCCAGCCCGAGGAAGGCGAAGAACCCCATCGAATCGGTGATCATGGTCACGAACACGCTGCTGGCGACGGCAGGATCGACCCGCAGCCGGTCGAAAATCACCGGCACCAGCACCCCGGCGAGCCCGGCGGTGACGATGTTGATCAGCATTGCCAGCGCGATCACCGCGCCAAGCGGGGGCGTGAACAGCAACGCCGTGCCCACCCCGATCAATACCGCGACGGTCAGGCCGTTGAGCAGCGCGACGCGGATTTCGCGCCACAGGATCCGGCTTGTGTTCGACCGGGTGAGCTGGTTCATCGCGATCGCGCGCACCGCCACCGCCATGGTCTGGGTCCCGGCATTGCCGCCGATCGACGCAACGATCGGCATCAGCACCGCCAGCGCCACGAGCTGCTCGATCGCCGCGCCGAAGGCGAAGATGATCGCGCTGCCCACGAGCGCGGTGCCGAGATTGGCGACCAGCCAGCGCACGCGCGCGCCATAGGCCTCGTGGATCGGTTCGTTGATGTCGCCATCGCCGGCACCGGCAAGCAGCATGGTGTCTTCTTCGGCCTCTTCCTGGATGATGTGGACGATATCGTCGACCGTGATCTGGCCGACCAGCCGGCCGTCCTCGTCGACCACCGCGGCGGAGATCAGCGCGTAGCGCTGGAACCGCAGTGCGACTTCCTCCTGGTCCATCGTCACCGGGATCAGTGTCTGGTCGTGCTTCATCACGTCGCGCAAGGCGATGTGGCGCGGGGTGCGCAGGATCCAGCTGAGCTGGCAGGTGCCAACCGGGTGGTGCTTGGCATCGACGATGAACACTTCCCAGAATTCGGTGGTCAGCTCGTCATGCTCGCGCAAATAATCGATCAAATCGCCGACCGTGAGGTGCTCGGGCACCGCGATCAGCTCGCGCTGCATCAGCCGTCCGGCGGTCTCTTCGGGATAGGACAGCGCGCTTTCGATCGCCGCGCGGTCTTCCGGGTCCATTTCGGCGAGGACGGCGGCCTGGTCTTCCTCGTCGAGGTCCTCGATCATCTGGACCGCGTCGTCGGTGTCGAGCTGTTCGGCGATCTCGGCTACCGCCTCGGGCGGGAGCGCCTCGACCATGTCCTCGCGCACGTGATCGTTGAGTTCGGCGATCACTTCGCTCGTCATCAAATCGGAAATCGCGGTGGCGAGCTCGCGCCTCTGCTCACGCTCGAGCAGTTCGAACAGGTCGGCTACATCCGCCGGGTGGAGCGGCTCGACCAGCTCATAGGCCTTGGCTCCATCGCCCTCGTCGAGCGCTTCGACCACCGCTTTCACATATTCGGGCTTGAGCCGGTCTTCCTCGTCGAACCGCTCGCTCTCTTCCTCCGCCGGAAGCTCGGCATTGCGTTCCAGTTCGTCGAGATCGTCCGCTGACATGGCACTCTCCTATGCCTGACCTGCGCAAAAGCAAGCAGACGGGGTGACTTATCGCCTGCAAACCCTATAGGAGCGCGCAACACAAGGAGATTGCCCGATGGCCGATGAAAAGCTGACCCTTACCCTCGATAGCGGCGATGTCGTGATCAGGCTGCGCCCGGACCTCGCGCCCGGCCATGTCGCGCGGATCATCGAGCTGGCGCAGGAAGGCTTTTACGACGGGGTGGTGTTCCACCGCGTGATCGACGGGTTCATGGCGCAGGGCGGCGATCCGACCGGTACCGGGATGGGCGGCAGCGACAAGCCCGATCTCAAGGCCGAATTCAATGCCGAGCCGCATGTCCGCGGGGTGTGTTCGATGGCCCGCACCGCAGTGCCCGACAGCGCCAACAGCCAGTTCTTCATCTGCCTCGACGATGCGACATTCCTCGACCGGCAATATACCGTGTGGGGCGTGGTCGAGAGCGGGATGGAACATGTCGACGCGCTGCCCAAGGGCGAGCCGCCGGCCAATCCGGGCAGGATTTCGAAAGCGGTGGTGAGCTGATCGACCGGCAACGGGGCGGGGAATGTCTCCCGCCCTTGCCAGCTTTCGCGATCTGGCTATTTTTGGAGAATGCGGCCGGCTGAACTTATCGCCAACAGTTCGATTGCCGCGGTGGTGAGCGATCCCCGCCTGCCGGACAATCCGATCATCGAATGCAACGACGCCTTTGTCGCGCTGACCGGCTATCTGCGCGATGAGATCATCGGCCGCAATTGCCGCTTCCTGCGAGGTCCGGAAACCGAACCGTGGCTTACCGAAGCGCTGCGCACCGCGATTGTCCGTCGACAACCCGCCATGGTGGAAATCCTTAATTATCGGAAGGATGGGCGGCCGTTTCGCAACGCTGTGATGGTTTCGCCGATCTTCGACGATGCCGGGGAACTGGCCTACTACATCGGCTCACAGGTCGAATTGTCGGGCGACGATGTGCGCGCCAGCGATCCCAGGCGCAGGCGCGCCTATGACCTGATCGGTCAACTCAGCCCGAGACAGCGCGAAGTGCTGATGGAAATCGCCCAAGGCAGGCTGAACAAGCAGATCGCCCATGACCTGGACCTGAGCGAGCGGACCGTGAAGATGCATCGCGCCGCTCTGCTGGATGCGCTGGGCGTGCGCAACACCGCTGAAGCGATCCGTATCGCGGTCGAGGCAGGCTATTGAAACCTGTCCTTTGTGTCAGGTTGAGATCGGATCGGCCGCGCGACATCTCCCGCCAGGCTGGCGCCACAGGAGCGCCCGAATGCCTATGCGAGGAGTATCATGAAGAAATCCATTCTGGCTGCGTTGGCAGCTTCGATCGCGCTTCCCGGAACCGCCCATGCCGGCGAGACCTATATCGGCTTGAGCGGCGGCGTGACCTTCGCCGGAGATTCCGAGAACCAGGGCGAATTTACCGCGACGGTCCCTTCGACCCCGGACTGGGGAGCGATCCCGTCGGGCACCTCGCTCGCCTGGAACACCGAATTCGAGACCGGCTACCATCTTTCCGGACAGCTGGGCTACAAGTTCGACAGCGGATTGCGGGCCGAAATCGAGGCGTTCTATGCCCGTTCGGGCGTCGACACCCATAACAGCCTCGCCGCGGGCGGCGCGATCATCGACAGCGTCGACGTCGCAGTGCTGACCAGGGGAGCCCCCAATGCGGCGAACCCGACCGTGGGCGAGGTGATCGCGGACGGTCAGGGGTACATGAAGACCATGGGCGTGTTCGCGAACCTCTTCTACGACTTCAACACCGGCGAGAGCTTCCAGCCCTATTTCGGGGCCGGAATCGGCTTCCAGGGGACCAAGGTCAATTTCAGCCCCTCGGGAGTCCCCGTGGCCGAGGATTCGGATACGGGCTTCGCCTGGCAGGCGATGGCGGGCGCGACATTCGAACTGTCCGAGAGCGTCGACCTGTTCACGCAATTCACCTATCGCGGGATGTTCGAGCGGGCGGATATCCCGCTCACCCTGCTGCCTGCGACGCTGGGCGTGAAGTCGGACCAGGCGCTGATTGCCGCCGGTTTGCGCTTCGAACTGTAAGCGCGCTCGAGCGAGGAATTGTGTGCCGGGGGGCGGAGGCAGGAGTCCGCTCCCCGGTCAATTCCTTCGAGAAGCTCAATGCTGAGCGGAGTTATGACTCAGGCCGCGCCGATCCGCTGGAGTTTCGCCAGCAGCGAAACCTGGTCGAACGGCTTCACGACGTATTCGTTTGCTCCGGCTTCGAAGGCCTTGTGGACCGCCACATCGTCGCCCTTGGAGGTGCAGAACACCACCTTTGGCGCATCGCCGCCGTCGAGCGCACGCAAGGCGGCGACGAATTCGATTCCGGACATTTGCGGCATGTCCCAGTCGAGCAGGACAAGGTCCGGCATCTCGGCCTTGCAGCGTTCGAGCGCTTCGGCGCCGTGTTCGGCTTCGATGACCTCGTAGCCCAGCCGTTCCACGATGCTGCGCGAGATTTTGCGAATGACGCGCGAATCGTCGACCACCAGGCAATTCTGCCGGACAGTGGGAAGTTCCGCGGGTTCTTCTGCCTGGACCGTCATGCCTCCCATCGGAGGCCGGGTGCGCTTGATCAGATTGTGAATGGGTCCGTCCCCCTCAGTCCGAATTCGACATGACGCTCGCTGGCGCTCTCGGCTTCGGCAGGGGTGGCGCGAACATGGAGATAAGGTACCCAAACATCGCCATAATCCGCCTTCTGATACCAAAGGTCGAGCACGTCATACGAGGCCCAGAATCCATCCGGGCCAAGGAGCCTGATCCCTTCACCTATGCGCGGCACAGCGGTAAATCTGAGCCTTTGTTGCGTCTGGTGAGTCTCGTTCTGGACTTCTATTTCTATCAACGCTCTTGCACTCCCCAAGGCAGGGCGGAGCCTAGGCAAAAATACTTACAGAAAAGCGAACAGGGCCGGAATTCGGCGCGATTATGGGAAAAGATCCGCCGCCTGGATGAGCATGAACAGCCCCAGAGCGACGAATGAGGCCGCTGCGACATAGCGGATCAGGGCCAGCGAAAGCCGCTTGACGAGGGCCTCTCCGAGGATGACGGCCGGGACGTTCGCGGCCAACATGCCGAGCGTGGTGCCAAGAGTGACCGGCAGCGCATCGCCATAGCGCGCACCCAGGGCGATCGTCGCCACCTGGGTCTTGTCGCCGATCTCGACCAGGAAAAAGGCGATCAGCGTTGTCAGGAAGGCACCATTGCCATGCCGTGACCTGTCCTTCTCCTCGAATTTGTCCGGCACCAGGGTCCAAAGTCCCATGATTATAAAGCCGGCCGCGACGGCAATGCGGAAAAGCGGCCCGTCGAGCAGTCCGGCGATGTGAACGCCGAGCAGCGCGGCGATGAAGTGGTTGGCCAGCGTGGCGAACAGGATGCCGAGCACGATCGGCACGGGTTGCCGGAACCGGGCTGCCAGGACCAGCGCCAGCAGCATGGTCTTGTCGCCGATCTCGGCCAGCGCAACCAGCGCGAACGAAGTGGAGAGGGCTTCCACTGGCAATCAGAGCCCGGTTGCGAGCATCCAGTCGTAAAACAGGCGTACCGGGCGCTGGTCGAGATCCTTGGGACGGCAGACGAACCAGTACGAATAGGGGCTCTCGACCTCGATATCGAACAGCCGCGCCAGCCTGCCATCGGAGGCGCGGTTGAAATGATCGTCGTGCATGATCGCGATCCCGAGCCCTTGTGCGGCGGCTTCGAGGAGCAACTGGCCGGAATCGAAATGGTCGATCGCGGCAGGTTCGAGATCTGCAAGGCCGATCGCTGCCTTCCAGGCGTCGAAACTGTCGGGCAGGTCGTGGTGGACGAGAAAGGTTTGTTTCGAGAGCCTGGCCGCATCGGCGATCGGTCCGATCTCCGCCTTGAGCGCCGGGCTGCAGATTGCGTGGACCGTATTGTGATCGAGCTGCACCGCGTGGAAGCTCTTGTCGGGCTGCTTGGTGAGGATGATCGCGGCATCGAGCGTGTCGCCCACCCGGTCGGCAAGATGCGGCCCGGTATCGATGTCGATATGGAGCCGCGGATGGAGCTTGCGCAATTCAGGCAGGCGCGGGAATAGCCGCTGGGTCCCGAACAGCGGCATGACCCCCAAGTGCAAGCGCAGCAGCTGGAGATTTTCCGACTGGTTTTCGACCGCATTGGCCAGCGCCTCGAGATGGGGGTTGACCGCCTCGAAGAATGCTCGACCTTCTTCGGTCAATTTCATCGCCTGGTGGGCCCTGGTGAACAGCTTCTTGCCGACGAACTCCTCGAGGTTGGCGACGCGACGCGACAGCGCCGAAGGGCTGAGGCCGAGTTCGTCGGCCGCCGCCCTTGCCGAGCCGAGACGGACAATGCGCACAAAGGCTTCAAGCGCGCGCAGCGGGGGGAGGCGTCGAGTTGGCATGGAGGCCTGATTTGGTCAGAAAAACAGATTCGTGTCGAGCGCTGGTCCGGGATTCTTCGAAGGTTTCGCAAATGTGAAATGCGGTTACTTTCCGCCTGCCTCCAATTCGGCCAACTTCTTCGGCGGATGCAGCCTCAGCCGGGTGACATGGGTTTCGTCGCCCGCGGTCACTTCGATCGTCCAGCCGCTCGGATGGGCCAGCATCGCGCCGACCTCCGGCACCTGTCCGGCCAGCACGAACGCGAGGCCGCCCAGCGTATCGACCGCTTCCTCGACTTCCGCGAGCTTGGGATCGACCAGTTCGGCGACATCGTCGAGCTCGGCGCGCGCGTCGCAGTCCCACATCCCGTCCGCGATCGCGACGATCAGCGCTTCGGGCTCCTCGTCGTGCTCGTCTTCGATTTCGCCGACGATTTCCTCGACCAGGTCCTCGATCGTGATGATTCCGTCGACGCCGGAATATTCGTCCAGCACAACCGCGAGGTGGGTGCGCCGCGCACGCATGTCGGCCAGCACGTCGAGTGCGTTGCGAGCCTGCGGGACATACAGCGGCTGGCGCATCAGCGTGGTCCAGTCCGCGGGAGGCTCCTTGCGCTCGGCGATGATCGCGAAGACATCCTTGATGTGCATCATTCCGATCACTTCATCGAGCGTTCCCCGATATACGGGAATCCGCGAATGGCCGTGCTCGGCAAAGGTTGCGACCAGGTCGTCCCAGTTGGCACCGGTCGAGATCGCGACGATCTCGCTGCGCGGGATGGCGACGTCGTCGGCATCGTGCTCGCTGAAATGGAGCAGGTTCCTGAGCATCGTACGCTCGACCTGGGAAAGGTCGTTCCCCCCGGCTTCGCTGTCAGCGTCTTCGCGTTCGTCCTCGTGCTCGTCGATTGCTTCTTCGAGCTGCGCGCGCAGCGAGGTATCGCCATTGTCGGCATGGAAGAGCTTGCGGATCGATTTCCACAAGCCGCTGCTACTGTCCGCGTCTCCATTGCCGGATTCGTCGAACTTCTCGCTGTCGGGCATGGCCCCGGTGCTTTCCCTCTGATTACCTGTCGCCACCATATGGGTCCGCTATCCCCAGAATCGCAAGCGCCTTTATTTCCATTTCCTCCATCAGCTCTGCATCTTCGGAGGAAAGCTCGTGATCGTAACCGGCAAGGTGGAGCAAACCATGGACGATCAGGTGCGTTGCATGGTCTTGCAACGAGACCCCCTTTTCCGCCGCTTCACGTGCGCAAGTCTCATGCGCGAGGGCGATATCACCGAGCATGACCGGCGGCCCTTCCGGGGCGAGCGAGAGCAATTCCTGGCGCGCCAGCATCGGGAAGGACAGGACATTGGTCGGCTTGTCGCGCTGGCGCCAGTCGCGGTTGAGCTCGTGCACCCGCGCGTCGGAGGTGAACAGCAGGCTCGCTTCGAGCCGCGGATTGGCGAGTTCCGGCGCAACCTGGGCAGCCGCGTCGAGCGCCCGTTGTGCCAAATCGTCCCAGCCGCCTTCGGGCCACGGGTCTTCAATCGAAATTTCCAAATTCATAACCAACATCCGTCATCCCCGCGAAAGCGGGGATCCCGCTACCTTCAAGAATTCAACAGATCGTACAGATCATTCCAGTCGGGATTCATCGACTCGATCAATTCGATCTTCCACGCTCGCCGCCATTTCTTGACAGCCTTCTCACGCCTGATGGCATCCTCGATTTCATCGTAAAATTCGACATACACAAGTCGGTGGAGCCGATATTTGCGGACGAAAGCGGAACCCGTGCCCTCTCGATGACGGGTTACCCGAAAAGGCAAATCCGACGTAACACCTGTATAGATTCCGCCGCGATAGCGGTCGCTCATGATGTAAACACAGCCGCCCTTCATCGATCAAAGAGCGGGATCCCCGCTTTCGCGGGGATGACGAGGAATTTGAAAAGAACTTACCCCTCCCGCCCTTCATAGGCCTCGACGATCCGCCCGACGATCGGGTGGCGGACGACATCGGCGCTGGAGAAGCGGGTGATGTTGATCCCCTCGACCCCTTCGAGCCGGGCAACCGCGTCATGCAGCCCGCTCTGGGTGCCGCCGCCGGGGATATCGACCTGCTTGGGATCGCCGCACACCACCATCCGGCTGCCCTGGCCGAAGCGGGTGAGGAACATCTTCATCTGCTCGCGGGTGGTGTTCTGCGCCTCGTCGAGGATGATGAAGCTGTCGGCCAGCGTGCGGCCGCGCATGAACGCGATCGGGGCGATCTCGATCTCGCCCGAGGCCAGCCGCCGCTCGACCTGTTCGGGCGGCATGCAGTCGAACAAGGCGTCGTAGAGCGGGCGCAGATAGGGATCGACCTTCTCCTTCATGTCGCCGGGGAGGAAGCCGAGCTTCTCGCCCGCCTCGACCGCCGGGCGCGAGAGGATCAGCCGCTGGACGCTGCCGGTAATCAGCTGGCTGACGGCCTGGGCGACCGCGACATAGGTCTTGCCGGTGCCGGCCGGGCCGAGCGCGAAGATGATGTCGTCCCTCGCCAGTGCGCGCATATAGTCGATCTGGGTCGCCGAACGCGGGACGATCGTCTTGCGGCGGGTGCGGATCATGATCGGCGGATGCTTTTCGTCGCCCGAGATGATCCCTTCGAGCGTGGGTTCGGACGACATCGCGATCAGGCTCTCGATCGCCCCGGCGTCGAGCTCCTGTCCTTCGAGCAGCCGCTGGTGCATGCCTCTCAGCACTTCGCGGGCACGGGCGACCTCGTCTTCGGGCCCTTCGATCTGGACCTTGTTGCCGCGCGCGCCGATGAACACGCCGAGCCGGTTTTCGATCAGGACAAGGTTGGCGTCGAATTCCCCGAACAGGGCGCCGAGCACGGTCTGCTCGTCGAATTCGACCTCGACCCGGGCGCGATGCCGCGCGCGCGGTTCGAAATGCGATGGCGCCGCATCGTTAGCGGCGCGGGTGGATTTACGAGCCATGCGCTCCTTTCGTCTCTCGCCGGCAAGATAATGCGCCGATTTGCAAGGGCAAGCTTGGGCGCGAAATGTTGCGGTGGAAAGGCGTTCAGGCGTGGGCCGGCTGCAACAGGGCCATTCCCCTTCCCCCTCGATGGGGGAAGGATAGCGAAGCTTGCTCCATAAGGAGCTGGCGGAGCTCGGATGGGGGTGATTGCGCCGCAGGCGCTGTGCCCTGCCGAGAGATCACCCCCACCCAACTACGGCTAGTCGGCAAGCCGACAAGCCTTCGTATCCCTCCCCCATAAAGGGGGAGGAAGCTCAGGCGTTCACTGGTTCGAGCAGCCGCCCGGCAAGCGAATTGGGGCCTGCTTCGGCGAGTTTGACTCGCACCATATCACCAATCGCCGCTTCACCCCAAGGTTCATTGGCGAACCACACCGATTGCAGCCAGGGCGACTTGCCGAGCCATTGGCCCGGATGCTTGCCCTTGCGTTCGACCAGCACTTCGCAGCTCTTGCCGACCGATGCCTGGTTGAACGCCAGCTGGTCGCGGTTGAGCGCGGCCTGCAGAAGCTGGAGCCGCTCGTCCATTACCTCGCGGGGAATCTGGCCGTCCATGGTCGCGGCCGGGGTGCCGGGGCGGGCGGAATATTTGAAACTGTAGGCCTGAGCATAGCCGACCGCATCGACCAACTGCAGCGTCTCCTCGAACTCGGCGCCGGTCTCGCCCGGGAAGCCGACGATGAAATCGCCCGACAGCGCAATATCGGGCCGCGCGGCGCGGACCCGTTCGAGCAGCCGGAGGTAATTCTCCGCGGTATGGCTGCGGTTCATTGCCTTCAGCACCCGGTCGGAGCCGCTCTGCACCGGCAGGTGCAGATAGGGCATCAGCTTGTCGATCTCGCCATGCGCGGCGATGAGCCCGTCCGTCATGTCGTTCGGATGGCTGGTGGTGTAGCGGATTCGCTTTAATTCCGGTAGTTTGGCAAATTCTCTTATCAATCCGTCGAGGCCGATCGCGCGGCCTTTCGCGTCCTCGCCATGCCACGCATTGACGTTCTGGCCCAGGAGCGTGAGCTCGCTCGCACCAGCCTCCAGCAGGCGTTGAGCTTCCTCAATCAACGCACTGTAAGGACGCGAGATTTCGGCACCGCGGGTATAGGGAACCACGCAATAGGTGCAGAATTTGTCGCACCCTTCCTGGACCGTGAGAAAGGCGCTCGGCGGGGCCTTGCGGCGCTTGGGAAGGGCGGCGAATTTGGCGTCCGCCGGCATCTCGGTATCGGTGCTGCGACGGCCTTGCACCGCCGCTGCAACCATGGCGGGCAGGCGGTGATAGGCCTGCGGGCCGACCACCATCGAAACCGCCGGGGCACGGGCCATGATTTCCTCGCCCTCGGCCTGCGCCACACAACCCGCGACCGCGATCAG
>NZ_DBNHSF010000028.1:0-29549 GCF_057143545.1 Candidatus Andeanibacterium sp. | reverse complement strand
CCCTCTCAGCTGACGTCATGTCCTTGCCTAGACCATGCCGCCTTTCCCACCGATTAAGCATCGTAATGCGGTGAACCGGTAAAGAAAATGCCCGGGATGAGTTTACACCCCGGGCATTCTGTTCCGCTTGACTAAAATGTCGCCTATTCGCGTGCCGAACCCATGAAGCGCAGCAGGAACAGGAACATGTTGATGAAGTCGAGATAGAGGCTCAGCGCACCGCTGATGGCGGCCTTGCCGAGATATTCGGCCCTCTCGCCTTGGCCCCATCCCGAAGCGGCGACGGCCAGATATTCATGCTTGAGCCGCTGCGTGTCCCACGCTGTCAGCCCGGCAAAGATCAGCACGCCAAGGAAACTGACGCCCCACATCAGCGCTTCGGACTGCAGCCAGAGATTGAGCAGCGATGCCACGAGCAGGCCGATCACGCCCATGATCAGGAAGCTGCCCCAGGCGGAAATGTCCTTGTTGGTTGTGTAGCCCCACAGGCTGAGGCCGGCGAAGGCGCCCGCCGTTGCGAAAAACGTCGTCGCGATCGAACTGCCGGTATAGCGGATAAATATCGTCGACAGCGACAGGCCCATCAGCACCGCGAAGCCCCAGAACATCATCTGCAAGGTCGTTCCGGAAAACTTGTTGCGCCCGAAGCTCATCGCGAACACGATCGCCAGCGGCGAAAGCGCGATCACGAACCACAGTGGGCTCGTGACGAGCGAGAACACCAGCCCGGTCGTCGCGGTCAGCAAGGCAACGATACCTGTGAGCAGGACGCCGCTGGTCATGTAATTGTAGATCGAGAGCATGTGGCTGCGCAGGCCAGCGTCGAATACCTCGCCAGTCCGCGGCACGGATGCCCCGGTGAAACGCTGAGAGGTGCCGAAACCCGTCTGCGAACGGCCGGGATCGTTCCAATCTGCCATTTTTCTAACTCCTCTGCCGGCCACGAAAGCGGGCCGGTTCGTTTGCGAATATCGCCTCTGGGCGGCAGATTTTCAAGGGAAACCGGCGAAAATCGACAAACTGTTACATTAACCCTGCGAACGCGCCTGTGCGGCCATTTCCGCGCTCCGGTCGCGCGCGCCGCGCAGGGTTGCGGCGACCAGCCGGGCCAACGCATCGCCTGAATCGAGAATGTCGAGCCCCACCTGGGTAACTCCGCCGGGGCTCGCCACCCTGCGCGCCAGTTCGCCCGGTGAAAGCCCGGACGACGCTGCCAGCAGCGCCGCTCCCTCGACCATCGACACAGCCAGTCTTTCCGCCTGCTCGCGCGGCAGGCCGAGCTCCGTGGCGCCGGCCGCCAGGGCATCGATGAAGCGATAGACGAAGGCCGGACCCGATCCGGCGAGTGCGGTGACGAGGTCCATCAATGACTCATTCTCGAGCCACTGGACCTCGCCCAGCGGTTCCATCAGCGCATCGATCTTCTCGTGTGGCTGATCGGAAAGTCCTGCTCCGATCAGCGCGATCGGCGACTTGCCCAGCGCCGCTGCAAGGTTGGGCATGACCCTGACGATTGCCGAAATGCGCGGGAAATGGGTCGCCAGCGTTTCGAGCTCGACCCCGGCGAGGATCGAGAGCAGCACCGTTCCCGGACCGGCGAGCGGCTCGAGGGCAGGCGCGACGTCCGGCAGCATTTGCGGCTTCACGCCCAGCAAGATCGCATCGAACGCGCCCTCGCGCGGAATCTCGCGCAGCAAGGTCACGCCCGGCGGTGCCTGCGGCAGGACCGGGTCGACCACCGTGAACCGCGCAGGATCGATCCCCGAGGCCAGCCATCCAGCCAGCATCGCGCCGCCCATATTGCCGCAGCCGACGATCAGGATGGACGAAAATTCCATGCGTAGCATTCTCCAGTCTCCTCTCCCGTCAATGGGAGGGGCCGGGGGAGGGACTCAAGTTCAATTACATGCCCTCCCCCAACCCCTCCCGCAAGCGCGAGGGGAAAGAGAGAGCTTCGCAAGACCTTGCTAGGCTTCCCCGGCGGCATCGACCAGCGCGCTGGCGAGTGCATCGGCGGGATTCTTGTCGCCCCACAACACGAACTGGAACGCCGGATAGAACCGGTCGCATTCGGCCACCGCGCTTTCGACGGTCGCCTGGGCCATGCCGATGCTCAGCAATCCGTCATCGCCCAGCATCAGGCCGTGGCGATACAGCAGCACCCCGCCATTCGACCAGATATCGAAATGACCGAGCCAGAGTTGTTCGTTGACCAGGGCCAGGAGCTCGAAAGTCGCGCGCTTCTTGGCCTCTGGCACGCGGATATCGGGCAGGCATATAAGCTGCAGAACGCGATCTTCCTGACGCCAGATGCCGCGCAGCTGGTAGGTCGCCCAGCTGCCCTGGATTTCGCCGGAGATCTCGTTGTCGCTGACGAATTCGCAGGGCCAGCCACGCGCCTCGAACAGCTGTGCCAGCATCTCGACCGGTGCGGCGTCGTCACCCTCGAGTTCCTCTTCGCGCGGCCTCATTCGACCATTTCCGCTATCCTGCTCATCCTGGGCGCTCAATGCGTCGGCTGGGATAAGCCCGCAATCCGCCACCCCGGCAGCGTTGGGCAAAACTCGACTTGGCTGTTCACAAGCTGTGCAAAAAAAGAGCCGGACGAATGAAATGGAGCGGCCACTCGCGAAGTCGCTAGCGGCTTGCAAGGGGAACGGCTTCCTCGCCCTCGCCGCTGGTGAACATGAACGTATCGAGACCCGCCTGCTTGAGCCGGTTGACGAATGCGAGCGCGTCCTCGCGGTTGTCGAACGGGCCGGTCACCAGCCGGTTGGTCTGGCCCCAGCGGACCAGGAAGCCGTTGCGGCCTCTGAATTCTTCGGAATTGCTGCGCGTGAGCCGGCGCCAGTCGAAGCCCAATGCCGAACGATCCCGGCCGGTGGCGACCTGCACCCAGATTCGGCTCGGATGGGCAGGCCGCGCGGGCGGCGGCGCTGCCCTGGCCGGTTCGATCTTGGTGACATCGACCGCACCCGGCGCGAGGTTCGCCGATTCTGACGTTTCGTCGAAATCGGCAAAGGCATCCGAAAGCCTCTGTGGCGCACCGGGCGAGGAATCGGTCGCATTGTCCCGGCCCGGGCCCGCTTCTACCGCAGGCTCATCGGCCACGTCCGCCATGGCAATTTCGCCGCTGCGGCCGGGAGCCAGCGAGAACCCGGGAGCCGGGATAAACGGGTCGTCCGGCCCTGTTGCCTGCGTGGCGCCAGGCACCTCGTCGTCGACAACCGCAACAGCCGCTGCATCGGTCGAATCCTCATCCGCCCCGGAACCTGAATCCTGCGCCGGGCCCATCGACTGTACCCCGGCACCGGCCAGGCCCGGTGCAGAACCCATTTCAGGCCTCTGCTGCTCCGGCGGCAGTTCGATCCGGCCGGCAGGCCGCGTTGCCGCCGCATCTACAGCAGGCAGGGCTGCCGCATCGGCGGGCGATGGCCTTGTGCTGCCGAACGGCTCGCCGGCAGGAACCAGCCGTCCATCGGCTGGCTCCGAGACCATTCGCCCGACATTGGCGGCCTCGGAATACTCGGCAATCCTCGGATCGTCCCTGCCAATTGCGGAGGCCTCCGGGAAATGGCCGAAATTGGCGGCCGCGGCCTGCTGTGCCCGGGTGAGCCGCGGCATGTAGCGCAGGTACGGAGAAATCCGCGAAGCGAGCGAGGCAGGCATGATCGCCTCGGCTATGGTCACGGCTTCCTCGGTCCGGCCCAACGCCGCGAGGGCAAACGCGCGCGTACGATAGGAGGCCAGATCACCTCGCTGCAGCATCGGCAGCAAGGTCGCTTCCGATGCCGGCTGGTCACCGCCGATCGCCTGGCTCAGCGCCAACCGGCGCAGGATTTCGGGATCGCTTTCCTGACCCAGCGCCAGGCGGTAATATTGCTGCGCCCGGGCATTGTCGCCAACCAGGTCGTAGGCAAGCCCGTAATCCCCGGCATGGGGCAAGGGCGAAGCGCCTTCCCGTTCGGCCTCGGCAAACAGCTTCAGGGCTTCGACCGGCTTCTTGCTGTAGACGAGCGCCGCCGCCAATCCCGCCTTGCCACGTCCGCCAGCGATACCGAGGTCCCGCGCGCGCGTGAAAAAGCCGATCGCCGCATCGATGTCGCTCAGCTTGAGCGATGCCTGGCCGGCAATCAGCAACGCCTCGACATCCTGTGGATCCTCTGCGATCCGGCGCAGGGCTTCCGTCAATCGCGCCGTCGCCGGATGCGGCAGTGCCTGGACGACCGCGCGCGAAGATGCTTCGGTCTGCTGCTGGGCCTGGGCGGCCAGCGGCAAGAGACACAGCGTGGCCGCACATAAGGCGGCCAGGTTCGTGGCGGTAAGGTTGCTTTGCCGTTCGATCATCGATCTTCCCTGGCGTGCAGGCATGCAGAGATTATCGCGGATACGGCATGAATGGCGGGCGAACGGTTGCGCTCCTGCTCGCTTATTGATTGTTCTGGCGGCCGAGGAAGCGCGGGATATTGAGCGCGCCGCCGCCCTCATCGTCGTCATCCTCCTCGTCTTCTTCCCGGCTCTTCGCGCCACCGCGCGAGAGGTTGGCCATCCTTTCGAACAGCGTGCTCCCGCCGGGAGATGCCGGCTCGCCATGGGACAAGCCAGCCGGCCCGGCCATACCGCCGCCTGCTTCGCCGCCGGCAACCAGTCCGCGGCGCCGGCCGGCGGCAAAATCGGCAGGCTCTTCTGCGGCGGCCGGATTGTCCTGCTCCGCCAGCCGCGATGCGTCGAGCAGCAATTCGTCGTCGAGATTGCCTCCCTGACCGTCGGCATCCCCGGTTTCACCCGGATCCGCGAGTCTGGAAGTGTCGTTCTCGTCAAATGCCGGGCTGGCCCCGGCCTCCATGGTCAATTCGAGGGTATCGGCCCCGTCGTCGGACAGGTCGTCCCAATCGTCATCCGGATCGGAATCGAAGTCGTCCCCCGCCGCGTCTTCGGCAACGGCGTCGCCAGTCAGCGACCCGTAGGCACCGTCGGCGGTCTCGTCATATTCGTCATCATCTAAGCCGTCTTCATTCGCTGCGGCATTGGGCTGGGCAGACTCTGCAAACTCGTCTTCATCCCGATCCTCCTGGGAAAGCTCAAGCTCTTCAGGGCCATCCTGCTCGAGCGCAGCGGTCAGCTCGAATTCGTCGCCAGCCTGGTCCGCCGATCCGGCGTCTTCGGCCAGCTCGTCCTCGCTCGGCAAAGGCAGCGCCGGCCGCTTGGGACCGCGCGCGCCGCCCAGATTGATCGGCCGTGCCGCGGCGACAGCCTGTTCTGCCGTCTGTTCGATCCCGGTCGCGACCACGGACACGCGGATCTTGCCTGCAAGGTCGGGATTGAAGGCCGAACCCCAGATGATGTTGGCCTCCGGATCGACCAGTTCGCGGATGTGGTTCGCTGCTTCGTCGACTTCGAGCAGCTTCATGTCCTCGCCGCCGATGATCGAAATGATCACGCCCTTGGCCCCCTGCATCGAGACGCCATCGAGCAGCGGGTTGGCGATCGCCCCCTGGGCCGCGTCGAGCGCGCGATTTTCGCCCTCGCCCTCGCCGGTGCCCATCATCGCCTTGCCCATCTCGCCCATCACCGAGCGGATGTCGGCAAAGTCGAGATTGATCAGGCCGGGCATCACCATCAGGTCGGTGATCGAGCGCACGCCTTGCTGGAGCACTTCGTCCGCAAGCTGGAAGGCTTCCTTGAATGTGGTTTCCGCCTTCGCCACCAGGAACAGGTTCTGGTTGGGAATGACGATCAGCGTATCGACATGCTTCTGCAGTTCCTCGATGCCCGCTTCGGCGGCGCGCATCCGGCGGGTGCCTTCGAACTGGAACGGCTTGGTCACGACGCCGACGGTGAGAACGCCCTTGCGCCTCGCTGCCTCGGCAATCACGGGAGCGGCACCGGTGCCCGTCCCCCCGCCCATGCCGGCGGCGATGAAGCACATGTTCACGCCTTCAAGCGAACGCTCGATCTCTTCGACCGTCTCTTCGGCCGCGGCCCGCCCGACTTCGGGGCGCGACCCCGCGCCAAGCCCCTGAGTGATGTCCGGCCCGAGCTGGATCCGGTTCTGCGCAGGAGAAGACTTGAGCGATTGGGCGTCGGTATTCGCCACGACAAAATCGACGCCTTCGATTTCGGCTTCGATCATGTTGGCGACCGCGTTGCCGCCTGCGCCGCCGATGCCGATCACGCTGATCCGGGGACGCATTTCCTCGACCGAAGGCGGGCCGATATTGATGCTCATTGATGCTCCCTTCCGCGGCTCATGACGCCACGATGCCAATTGCTGCGCTTGTGCCACAAAGCGATTCGCGGGTGCAAGCGTCTCAGCCCTTATCCACAGTCTGGCGCGGCATGGTTAAACCTCGCCTAACCTTTAGAAATATTCCTTCATTGCCCGGAACACCCGCCGGGCCATCGCCAGCCCGGTGGGCATCGTCGTTTCCTGGAAGCGCGTCCCGACCGAGCGGATGTCGACCGGATCGGCCGCGGCATAGAGCACCAACCCGGCGAGGGTCGAAAAGCCGGGCGCCCCGTGGGCTTCGGGCAGGCCGGTCAGTGCCGGGGGTTTGCCGATCCGCACCGGACAGGCCAGCGCTCCCTGGAAATAATCCGCAATTCCCGCAAGTTCCGCCCCGCCTCCGGTCAACACCACCTGGTGACCGCGCTGGCCGCGATAGCCCATGGATTTCAGCGCCTTGCCGATCTCGCCCACCAGCCGGTCCAGTTGGACAGTGATCACCGAAACAAGCTCGGCGCGCGGGATGCGGTTCCGGTCGTCGGCATGGCGGGCCAGGGGCAGGCCGGCATCCTCGCCGGGGCCGTTGACCGGGATCATTTCCCGATGATCGGTCGGGCTGGCGATCGCGGAACCGGCGACGCATTTGAGCCGCTCGGCCTGGAACCGGCGAATACCGAAATGCGAAGCGATTGCATCGGTGACGTCACCGGCCCCGATCGGGATCGCGGTCATCCCGAGCAGCATACCTGAGGCATAGACGCCGACATTGGTGATCTCGCTCCCCAGTTCGATCAGCGCGACGCCCAGGTCGCGCTCTTCCTGGTCGAGGCATGCGTGGCCCGCCGCAACCGGCGAAGCGACCACCCCCTCGACTTCGAGATGGGCGTTCTGCACGGCTTCGGTAATATTGCGGACCGGCGCTCCGTCGGCCAGCATGACATGGATATCGACCGCCAGCCGCTCGGCATGCAGCCCCTTGGGATTGGCCACGCCATGCGCGCCATCGAGGGTATAATGCGCCGGTTGGGCATGCAGCACCATCCGGCCGTCGGGCTGGAGGCCTTCGCGCGCCGCCACCAGCAGGTGCTCGATGTCCTCTTCCTCGATCCGCCGCCCGCCGATGTCGATCTCGACCTGGGTGATGCGGCTGGCGAGCCCGGCTCCCGAACAGCCGATCCAGACGCTCGACACGCTCATCCCGGCGAGCTTTTCCGCCCGTTCGATCGCGTCGCGCACCGCGTAAGTGGCGGCAGCCATGTCGGTGACATAGCCGCGCTTGATCCCCTGCGAGGCGCGATGACCCGATCCGAGCACGACCATTTCGCCGCTTTCGGTAAACCCCGCGATCATCGCGGAGATGCGAAACGAACCGATATTGATTGCACCGAAGACCCGGGAAAGCCGCGGATTATTCGCCATCGCCCTCCTCCGCGGTGGAAAGTGAACGGGCTTCGGATCGGCCGGGAATCCGCATCGCGATCCGCCCGGCGACCCGCATATCGAACGCCGTTGCCTGGCCCGCGAGCAATTGGTTCATGCCTTCGAGGCGGGCGAATTTCACCAGCGCATCGGCGGCTTCCTCGCCGCCTTCGGGCAGGGCCAGCACCTGGTCGGTGTCGAAAGTCAGGTTCCAGCGGCGGTTGCCGACCCATTCGGCGTGATCGATCCGGTCGCGCAGCGCCGGCGTAGCTTCGAGCAATCGGTCGAGCGCGGCAACCTGGTTGCCGGCACCGGGCCCCTCGATCACGAGGTAGGCCAGGGCTGCGGACTCGGCAATCGGCTCCAACTCCGCCCCGGTCGCGTCGATCAAGACGTAGCGGCCGGGCTTGCGCATCACCGCATGCGGCTTGCGCTCGACGATATCGATGACGATCGAATCCGGCAGGCGGCGCGACACGCGGGCGTCCTTGACCCAGCTGAGTTCGAGCAATTCCTGCCTGAGCGCTTCGAGATCGACCAGCGGCATCGGCCGCTGCTGGCCGAGCGCCAATTGATAGACCTTGTCTTCATTGAGACGTTCGGTGCCGCGCAACTCGATGTTCCGGACGACAAAACCGGCGTCTTCGGAGAGTTGCGCGACCTGCCGGCCTGCCATGGCCGGGACCCCGGCGAGGCTGGCAACGAACCAGGCCAGGGCCACGCCCCCACCCAGGATCATGGCGAGAAATGCGTTCTGCAGCTGCCTTTCGGTAAACGGCAGGATCCGCACCAGCCAATCGAGGAATGAGCCGGTCCTGGCCCTGGCCGAACGGGCGCGGCGCGCCTTGCTCTGCGCGGCGGCGGTGCGGCGGACGCCCCTGGCCTTGCGCCTGATCGTCTGGCTCATGCCGCTTCCTCCCCGGCATGCGATGAGGCCAGCGCGTCGGCAATGATCGCTTCGACGAGGTCGCCGTAATCCATCCCGCAATAGGCGGCCTGTTCGGGCACCAGGCTCAAGGGCGTCATGCCCGGCTGGGTATTGGTTTCGAGGAGGAACAGCCCGGCCTGGCCCTGCTCGTCGTCCCACCGGAAATCGGAGCGGCTGGTGCCCTTGCAGCCCAGCGCCTGGTGCGCCTTCAGGGCATAGGCCTTGCACAATTCGGCGATCTCGACCGGAATGTCGGCCGGGCAGACATGGACCGTCATCCCGTCGGTATATTTGGCGGTGAAATCGTAGAAGCCGGACTTGGGCACCAGTTCGGTCACGGTCAGCGCCTTGTTGCCAACCACCGCCGTCGTGAGTTCGCGGCCCTTGATATAGGGCTCGGCGAGAAGTTCCTTGAACCGGTTCCACGGCCCTACGGCATCGCGGCGGATCGGATTGCCGCAATTGCTGTCATCGGTGACGATGATGACCCCGACCGAAGACCCTTCATTGATGGGCTTCAGCACGAACGGGCGCGGCAGCGGGTCCTTTTCGAACAATTCCTCGCTCTTCACGATCCTGCCGCCAGGCATCGGGACTCCGCGCGGCACGAGCAACAGCTTGGTCAGTTCCTTGTCGATCGCGATCACGGAGGAAGCGAGGCCGGAATGGGTATAGGGTATGCCCATCAGGTCGAGCATGCCCTGTACCGTGCCGTCCTCGCCCGGAACCCCGTGCAGCGCGTTGAACACGACATCGGGCCTGGCTTCGGCAATCTTCGCCGCAACGTCGCGATCCATGTCGATCCGCGTGACCTGGTGCCCGCGCGCTTCGAGCGCCTCGGCGACGCCCTCGCCGGACATCAGCGAGACTTCACGCTCGCTCGACCAGCCGCCCATCAGGACGACGACGTGGAGTTTGGGGAGGGTCATGCCAATTTCCTCACGGCCTTCCCACCCGCTTGATTTCCCATTCGAGATCGACCCCCTGCGACTGCGCAACCCGGCGGCGGACTTCCTCACCCAGCCCTTCGATATCGGCACTGGTGGCGTTGCCGGTATTGATCAGGAAATTGGTGTGCTTTTCGCTCACCTGTGCTCCGCCCATGGTCAGACCGCGGCAGCCGGCCGCATCGACCAGTTGCCACGCCTTCTGCCCCGGCGGGTTCTTGAAGGTCGAGCCGCCGGTCCGCGTGCGCAAGGGCTGCGATTCCTCGCGCGCCTTGGCGATCCGGTCCATCTCGGCGGCGATTTCGTCGGGATTTCCGGGTTCCCCGCGGAACCGGGCCGCCACGACAATACATCCTTCGGGCAAGGACGAATGGCGATAGCTGAAATCGAGATCCCGGGCCGGCAGGGTGACAAACTCGCCGCCGGGCAGGATCACGTCGCAATCGACCAGCACGTCGGCAACTTCCCTGCCATAGGCGCCGCCATTCATCCGCACGAAGCCGCCGACCGTGCCGGGAATCCCGCGCAGGAATTCGAGCCCGGCAATCGCATGGTCGCGTGCCATGCTGGCGACCTGTATGCCGCTCGCCCCGCCACCGCAGTTGAGGACATTGTCGATACCGAACCATCCCTTGGCGACAGTTTCGACCTGCGCGAACGGCTTGCCGAGCCGGATCACCACGCCCGGAACCCCGCCATCGCGAACGATCAGGTTCGAGCCGAGGCCCAGCGCCATGACCGGCATGCTCCCTCCGAGCTGGTCGAGAAAATGGGTGAGGTCGTCAAGGTCGGCCGGTTCGAACAGCCAGTCGGCCTTGCCGCCCGTCTTGAACCACACCAGGGGTGCAAGCGGCGCGTCCTTGGTGAGCTTCCCGCGCACGTTGCGGACCGGGAGCTCCGTCACCGTCGCCTCGTCGATCTCCGAATAGGGCGCGCAGCTCATGCCGCCTTCCCCTTCCGGACCGAAATTCCTTGAGCCAATTCGGCGGCCCATCTGGTGATGTCGCCCGCGCCGAGACAAACCACTATGTCGCCGGGTTCGAGCGTTTCCGCGAGCGTCGCGGCAAGTTCGTCCGGGCCTGCGATTTCCGCCGCGGCGCGATGTCCTCGCGCCTTGATCCCTTGCACCAGCGTCTTGCTGTCGACGCCCTTGATGGGATCCTCGCCCGCCGGATAGACCGGCGCGGCATAGACCAGATCGGCATCGTTGAAACAGGTCTGGAAGTCTTCCATCAGGTCGCGCAAACGGGTGTAGCGATGCGGCTGGACCACCGCGATCACGCGGTTCGCCGCGGCCTCGCGCGCTGCCGACAGCACTGCCCTGATCTCGACCGGGTGATGGGCGTAATCGTCGATGATGGTCGCACCCAATGCCTCGCCGACCTTGGTGAACCGGCGACGCACGCCGCCGAACTTGGCGAACCCGGTGCGGATCACGTCATCCTTGCACCCCAGCTCGATCGCAACCGCTATAGCCGCCAGCGCATTCTGGACATTGTGGCGGCCCGGCATCGGCAGCCTGACACCGTCGATCCGGCGGTCCTCCTGGCCCCGCTGGCGGATCACCACGTCGAAGACATTGCCGCCATCCTGCGGGCGGACATTGACCCCGCAGATATCGGCCTGGAGCGAAAAACCATAGGTCACGACCCGCCGGTCGCGCACCTTGCCGACCACCGCCTGGACCTCGGGATGGTCGATGCACAGGATCGCCGCGCCGTAGAAGGGAACGTTCTCTATGAACTCGACAAACGCCTTCTTGACCTCGTCGAAGCCGCCATAGTGATCGAGATGTTCGGGATCGATATTGGTGACGACCGCGATCGTCCCATCGAGCTTGAGAAAGCTGCCGTCGCTCTCATCGGCCTCGATCACCATCCAGTCGGACGTGCCGATCCGGGCGTTCGAGCCATAGCTTTCGATCACCCCGCCATTGATGACGGTGGGATCGATCCCGCCGGCATCGAGCAGCGCGGCGATCATGCTTGTAGTGGTGGTCTTGCCATGGGTCCCGGCGACGGCGACGGTGTTCTTGAGCCGCATCAGTTCGGCCAGCATCTCGGCTCGGCGGACCACCGGAATGCGCTGCTCGAGCGCGGCTGCGACTTCTGGATTGGAACGCCGCACCGCGGTCGAAGTGACAACCACCGCGGCGTCGCCCAGGTTCTTCGCGTCGTGCCCGATATGGATCGCGATACCGCGCGCGCGCAGCCGCTCGACTGTCGCGCTTTCGGCAATGTCGCTGCCCTGCACCGAATAGCCGAGATTGTGCATCACTTCGGCAATGCCGGACATGCCGATCCCGCCAATCCCGACGAAATGGATCGTCCCGATATCGGTTCCGACACCTTTCATTCGTGCGCGTCCCGCGCCAGGGCCTCGCGGCCATTGGCAACCGGTTCGGAATTCTCGACCCGGATTACGTCCATCAATTCCGACCCGCCGAAGCTCTCGACGAGGTCGGCGAGGTCCTTGGCCGCTCTTGGCCGCCCGCAATTCCAGGCGGCATGCGCGGCATTGGCCAGCGTCTCCGGCTTCTGGGCCAGCGCCTGGATCTGCTTGGCAAGTTCCTTGGCGGTGAAATTGTGCTGGCGGATCGAGCGGGCGCCGCCCGATTTCACCAGTTCGCGGACATTGGCCGCCTGGTGATCGTCGGTCGCGATTGGCAAGGGGACGAGGATCGCCGGGCGCCCGACCGCGGTGATTTCGGCAATCGTCGAAGCCCCGGCACGCCCGATGAACAGATGCGCATCGGCCAGGCGAGAGGCCATGTCCTCGAAATAGGTGCCGAGCTCCGCCGGAATCCCGTGCGAGGAATAACGCTCGCGCACCGCGTCAAGGTCTTCGGGGCGGCATTGCTGGATCACCTGCAGCCGCGCGCGCAAGGCCGGCTGGAGCATCGCGAGCCCGTCGGGTACAACTTCGGACAGGATCCGCGCCCCCTGGCTACCGCCGGTCACGAGTACCCGCAGCAACCCGTCTTCGGTAAATTGCGGAAACGGTTCGTCGCGCAGGGCAAGGACCTCCGCCCGGACAGGATTGCCGACCAAGTGGACCTTGTCCCAATGCCTGTATTTCAGACGTGCGACATCGGGATAGGAGGTCGCGATTGCATCGACCCGCCCTGCCAGCAGGCGGTTGACCCGGCCAAGCACCGCATTCTGTTCATGGATAACCGCGGGAATTCCCGCCGAAATCGCTGCCAGCAGCGCCGGAAGCGCTGGATAGCCGCCGAATCCGACCACTGCCGAGGGCTCGAAGCTCTCGAAAAGACGGAGCGCCATTCCCCGCCCTTCAAGGACCGACTTGATCCCGCCGAACCACTTGAGCGGGTTCTTGCCGAAGCGGCCCGCCGGCAGCGTATGTGCTGGCAGATTGTCGGGCTTGCCCGGAATCGCCGCGCCCCGCTCGTCGGTGATCAGTGCCACATGATGCCCGCGGCGGCCGAGTTCGGTGGCCAGCGCGAAGGCCGGGATCAGGTGCCCGCCGGTACCCCCTGCCGCGAGCACGAAGTGCCGCGTTGCCCTCGTCATGCCGTGCCTCCTTGCGCCTTACGCCGCTTCGCCAACTGGACCAGCCAGTCGAAGCCGTCGCGGTCAAGGTAGGGGTTGCGGCGGGTCAACGCCAGCAGCAAGCCGACAGTCAGGCACAATGCGATGGTCGAGGATCCGCCATAGCTAACCAGCGGCAAGGTCATGCCCTTGGACGGGAACAGCTGCAAATTGACCAGGATGTTGATGAAGGCCTGACCGCCGATCAGGACAGTCAGGCCGGTTCCGGCAAGCAGGGTGAAGAGATCGTCTTCTTCGGCCATCCGCACCAGCACGCGCACCACTATCGCACAATAGAGCAGCACGATCAGGGCGCAGGCGACCAGGCCGAATTCCTCCCCGATCACCGAGAAGATGTAGTCGGTATGCGCTTCGGGGAGCGAGAGCTTGCGGGTGCCAAGCCACAATCCGCTGCCGGTCCAGCCGCCGGCCAGCAGCGTCCGGCTGGCAAGGTCGACCTGGTCGTAGGCGGTGCCGCCGCCGAGAAAGGCATCGATCCGGTGACGGGCATTGTCATAGAAGATATAGGTCGCAACCACGCCGGCCATGACGGTGCCCGACAATATCCCGATCCGGCGGATGTCGATCCCCGAAAGCAGGACCAGCGCGAACCAGGTGCCGAAGAACAGCATGGTCGAACCGAAATCCGGCTGTGCCATCAACAGGCCTGCAACCAGCGCCACCGCCGCGCCCGAAATCGCCACCACGGGCAGGCCGGGATCGCGCGCGCGCCAGGAAATGATCCATGCCAGCGTGACGGCAAAGGCCGGTTTGAGGAACTCCGAAGGCTGGAACGAAACGCCGATATTGAGCCAGCGCTTCGCGCCGTTGACTTCGAACCCGGCCAGCGGAACCAGCATCAACGCCACCAGCAAACCGGCCGCGGCGAGCACCGCGCCCCTCCTCGCCCATTCCTTCGGTGCGAAGGATATGCCGAGGAGAGTGAGGACTCCCAGGAGCTGCCAGCGCAAGTGAAGCCAGTAGAAGTAGAGGTCGTCCAACTGGATATTTGCTGTCGAAAGCCTGCGCGCGCGGGCCGGGGAAGCGGCCGCGACCGCGATCGTCCCCGCTGCCATCAGCGACAGGATCAGGAACAGCAGCACCCGGTCGACTTCGCGCCACCAGATGCGCAACTGGTCGCCACGGCTGCGCCTGATACGCGGGCCGCGGGGCGCATTCGATCCGCATCCGGGAATATAGGGCTGCGAATAGCTCACGCGGCCGGTCTCCCCGGTTGGAGTTCGCTTATCCGAAGGGCGCCGGTCAACGCCCCGATGATCTCGCGAAACGCGTCGCCGCGCATTTCATAATCGCGGAACTGGTCGAAACTGGCGCAGGCAGGGGAAAACAGCACGACATCGCCCGGCCTGGCGGCCTTCACGGCCCGCCCCGCTGCTTCGCTCAGCAATTCGCAGCGTTCGACCTTCGTATGGGGCTCGAGCAATTCGGCGAAGCGCGGCCCGGCCTCGCCGATCGTATAGGCGGCGGCGACATTGCCGAAAAACGCCTCGCATTCGCCAAGGTCGTCGCCCTTCGGCAATCCGCCAAGGATCCAGTGGATCCGCCGTTCAGGCCCAGAAGGACCAGGACTCGGCGGCCAGGCCGCCAGCGCCGGCGCAGCCGATGCCGGATTGGTCGCCTTGCTGTCGTTGATATAGAGGACGCCATCAAAGGTCCCCAGCCGCTCCATCCGGTGGGCGAGACCCCTGAAGCTCGCCAGCCCGGCCAGGACCTGCTCCCGGGAAAGGCCTGCCTCCATTGCCAGAGCCACGGCAATCGCCGCGTTTTCGAGATTGTGCGGCCCCTGGAGCGACGGCCATCCGGACTGGAGCGAAACAAGGGCCGGCTTGTCGACACAGACCGCGCGGCCCTGCGGGCGACGGGCGATCTCGTGCTTGCAGATTTCGATCGTCGGCGCATCGGCACAGCCGAAAACCGCGAACTGCGCCGGGTCCTGCATTTCGAACAGCCTGGCCTTGGATGCCGCATAACCTGCGAAATTGTCATATCGGTCGAGATGGTCGGGCGTGATATTGGTCAACGCGGCCGCGTCGCATTGGAGCGAATAGGTCAGGTCGATCTGGTAGCTCGAGAGTTCGAGGACATAGGCCCCGCCTTCCGCAAGCGGATCCTGGGCGAGCACCGGCAGGCCGATATTGCCACCCATCAGGGAGGGCATTCCGGCGCTCTTGAACAGATGGTCGACCAGTGCGGTGGTGGTCGACTTGCCGTTTGTGCCGGTGATGCCGACCACCTTGTGGCGCGGCAGGTCGGCGCGGGCCAGAGCGAACAGCTCGATATCGCCGATCACGGGGACCTCGTGCATCCGGGCATATTCGGCTATCGGGTGGGTGTTGAGCGGGACGCCGGGCGAAACCACCACCCCGTCGAAGCCGGTCAGGTCGATCGCCAGCGGATCCGCCAGTTTCGCCCGGCCCTCGAGCGCCGCGCGGGCATTGTCCAGCCGGTCCCAGGCGACGATCTCGGCACCGCTGGCGAGCAGGGTCTCGGCGGCGGCGAGGCCCGACCGGGCGAGCCCCAGTATGGCATAGCGTTTTCCGGCGAAGACCCCCGAGACGATCAATTCGGCTACCTCAGCTTGAGCGTCGCAAGGCCGATCATCGCAAAGATGATCGAGACGATCCAGAACCGGATCACCACGGTCGATTCCGGCCAGCCCAACTGCTCGAAATGGTGATGGACGGGGGCCATGCGGAAGATCCGTTTGCCGGTCCGCTTGAACCAAAACACCTGGATGATGACCGAAGCGGTCTCGAGCACGAACACTCCGCCGATGATCAGCAGCACGATCTCGTGATGGCTCGCTACGGCGATCGCGCCCAGTGCTCCCCCAAGCGCGAGGCTGCCGGTATCGCCCATGAACACCGCCGCGGGCGGGGCATTGAACCACAGGAAAGCTAGCCCGGCGCCCATGATCCCCGCGCAGTAAATCGCCAGTTCGCCCGCGCCGGGGACATGCGGAATGCCGAGATAGCTCGCATAGTCGACCCGGCCGGCGAGATAGCTGATGATCGCAAAGGCTCCTGCCGCAACGATCACCGGCATAGTGGCCAGACCGTCGAGCCCGTCGGTCAGGTTCACCGCATTGCCGAAGCCGACGATCACCGTCGCCGCAAACACATAATAGAACCAACCCAGCGGGATGATCAGGTCGTTGAAGAACGGGACGTAGATATTGGTGCTGATCTGGCTGACGATGAGCCACGCGGCGATCCCCGCGACCAGGAATTCGGTCAGCAGGCGAACCCTGCCCGGGACACCCTTGGAACTGCGCTTGGTGACCTTGTCGTAATCGTCGAGAAACCCGATCAGGCCGAATCCGACCGTTACCGCCATGCAGGCCCAGACGAACGGATTTGTCAGGTCCATCCACAGCAGCATCGAAACGAGCAGCGAGGTCAGGATCATCAATCCGCCCATGGTCGGCGTGCCGGACTTGGCGAAGTGGCTCTTGGGCCCGTCCTCGCGGATTGGCTGGCCCTTGCCCTGCCGGATCCGGAGCATGCTGATGAAGCGCGGACCGATGATCAGGCCGATAATAAGCGCCGTCATCAGGACGGCTCCCGCGCGAAACGTCTGGTAGCGCACAAGGTTGGCCGGCCCTTCGAAATCCAGCCATTGCGCGATAAGATAAAGCATTCAGCCTTCCTCGTGCCTTGCGTCGAGGCCGGTGAAATAGCTGACCAGCCGCGCCAGTCCCACCGAATTCGATCCCTTCACCAGAACCGCATCGCCGCCCTTGAGGCCATAGTCCTCGAGCGCCGAAATGGCCGCTTCGGCTGAATCGCATTGGACATGGTGCGTGACATTTCCAAGCAGGCCGCCCGCGCCTTTCCCCAACTCCCGCGAAAGCGCCGCCATTTCCTCTCCGACCAGGATAACGCAATCGACCTTGGCCGCGGCAATCGGCTCGGCGAGTGCGGCATGAAACGCCGGAGCGAAATCGCCGAGCTCCTTCATCGCGCCCAGCACCGCGATCCGCCGCATGGCCGGCGTGTGGCCCAGCTGGCCAAGCGTCGCCCGCATCGATGACGGGTTGGCGTTGTAGCTCTCGTCGATCAGCAAGGCGCTGCCGCCCGCAAGCTCGATCCGGTGGCGCGCGCCCCTGCCCTTGAGGCCGCCCATCTCGGCCAGGCTCAGCCCGGCAGTTCCGAGATCTCCGCCAACCGCCTGGACGGCCGCCATCACCGCGAGCGAATTCGATACCCAATGTTCGCCCGGTTCGGCGACCGTGTAACAGACGCGCCGGTCGCCGAGGTCGGCGGTTACCAGCGAGCCGCCATTTTCGTGCGGGATGGCATCGAGCAGCCGGACATCGGCGTGTCCGCCCGCGCCGAACGCGACAATTTTCGCTCCGCATGCAAGTGCAGCATCGCGCAAACGCTCGAAATGCGGACTGTCGGCAGGGATGATCGCCGTCCCTCCCACTTCCAGGCCTTCGAAGATTTCCGCCTTGGCGTCGGCGATCGCCTCTTCGCTGCCGAGCATTTCGATATGGGCCGGGGCAATGGCGGTGACGACCGCGACATGCGGACGCACCTGTACGGTCAGGGCGCGGATTTCGCCAGCGTGGTTCATGCCCATCTCGAACACCGCGAAACCGGTTCTTGCGTTCATGCGCGCAAGGCTCAAGGGGACCCCGACATGGTTGTTGTAACTGCGGATGCTGCGGTGGGCCGCACCCCTGCTCGAACGATCGAGCGCGGCGAAGATCGCCTCCTTGACCCCGGTCTTGCCGACCGAGCCGGTGACCCCGACGATCTTTGCGGAAGCCCGGTTTCGTGCGGCTTTGGCCAATGCCTCAAGTGCAGTTGAGGTATCCATCACCAGCACATGCGGCTGCGCGATCGGGCGCTCGACAACCGCCGCGGCGGCGCCATTGGCAAACGCCTTGTCGAGATATTGGTGGCCGTCGGAATTTTCGCCCTTGAGCGCGAAAAACAGGTCGCCTTCCATGATATCGCGCGAATCGATCTCGACTCCGGCGACCTGGAAATCGGCGCTCGCCCTGCCGCCCGTCGCCGCGGCGATCGAGGCGGCATCCCACAGCGCCAGCGGCAAATTGTCGGACGGCTGGACGAGCCAGGAAAGCAGTTCGGGGAGCGCCACCATCAGCCTGCGCTCCCGGCATTGCCTGGCCGCGGCGTGGCGCATTCGCGCGCGACGGTTACATCGTCAAACGGCAGGACTTTCATGTTGTCTCCCGATCCAATGATCTGGCCTTGTTCGTGGCCCTTGCCGGCGATGAGGACGATATCGTCCCTGCCGGCCAGTTCGATGGCTACGGCAATTGCCTCGCGCCGGTCGCCGATTTCCTTTGCGCCCTCCGCACCTTCGAGCACCATCGCACGAATCGCGGCGGCGTCCTCGCCGCGGGGATTGTCGTCGGTCACGATAACCTGGTCTGAATGGGCAATTGCGATCTTGCCCATTTCGGCGCGCTTGCCCTGGTCGCGGTCGCCGCCTGCCCCGAATACCGTGATCAGCCGGCCGACGGTATGCGGTCTGAGCGCCGCAATGGCCGCGCCCAGTGCATCGGGGGTGTGGGCGTAGTCGACATAGACCGGCGCGCCCGCCGACGTGATCGCCGCGCGTTCGAGCCTGCCGCGCACCGGTTGCAGGCGCGAAAGCGCATCGAACGTCGCTGACGGATCGCCACCGGTTGCCAGCACCAGCCCCGCTGCGACCAGGGCATTGGCCGCTTGGTATGCTCCGATCAACGGCAGGTTCACAGTGAACGTACCGCCTTCGTATCCAAGCAGGATTCGCTGCCCCAACTGTCCGGGCTCGCGGGCCCGCAAGCGGATTGCCTCACCCGCCTCGCCCACCGTCAGCAACCGTAGTCCGCGGTTCCTCGCATGTTCGCAGGCGCGCCGCGACCAATCGCCGCCCGGCCCGTCGCCCAACCAGACGACCGCCGCGCCATCGGGCGATACGACCTCGTCGAACAGCCGCATCTTGGCCGCGAAATAATCTTCCATGTCCGAATGATAGTCGAGGTGGTCGCGCGAAAGATTGGTGAAGGCCCCGGCGGAGACCGGCAGGCCTTCGTTCCTGTACTGCGACAGGCCGTGGCTCGAAGCCTCATAGGCAACATGGGTCACGCCCTCGCGCGCCAGCCCGGTCATGTTGGACAGGAAGGTCACGATATCGGGCGTGGTCAAGCCGGTCGATACGCTTTCGTCGGGGGTCGTGACGCCGAGCGTGCCGATCGACGCCGCGCGCTCACCCGCCATGCGCCAGATCTGGCGGGTCATTTCGACGGTCGAGGTCTTGCCGTTCGTCCCCGTGACGGCGACGACCGTTTGCGGCACCGGGCGGAAGAACGGCGCGGCGAGCCGGGCAAAAGCCCTGCGCGGCTGGGCATCGGCAAAATGCACCGCGCCTTCGACCTTTGCTTCGGGCGTCGCGACCACTGCTATCGCCCCGTGCAAGACCGCGCTGGGGATGAAGTCCTCGCCATTGAAGCGCGCGCCGCGAAACGCGCCGAACACCGTCCCGGGTGCAACCTTGCGGTGATCGATCGCGAAACCGGTAACCTGCGCTTCGCTCGACGCGCCCGCATCGAAGCCGGCGGCCTCTGCAATCGTCCCCAGCTTCACGCCTCGTCGTCCTCATTGCCGCCTTCGACCAGCGGCCTGAGATCGGAAATGTCGATGTCGCGATTTTCGTCGGGCATCACGCCCAGCATCGGCCCGATCCGCGGAACCAGCCGGCCGACGATGGGGGCGGCATTCCAGGCCGCCGTGCGCTGGAAAGAGCTGGCGACCGTTCCCTGCGGTTCGTCGAGCATGGCGATCACGACATAACGCGGGCGGTCCATCGGGAAGGCGGCGGCGAAGGTCGAGACCAGCGTCGTGCGGCGATAGCCGCCCTCCCCCGGCTTTTCGGCCGAGCCGGTCTTGCCGCCGACGCGGAAGCCCTTGGCGTCGGCATTGCGGCCGGTCCCGTAGAGCGCGATCATCCGCAGGAGCTGGTTCATCCGCGCGCTGGTCGAGGCCTTGAACACCCGGCGTCCCTTGGGCGCGGTCCCGGGAGCAAGCTTGTTGAGCGTCGCCGGACGCCAGATTCCGCCATTGACCATCGCGGCATAGGCGCTGGCAAGGTGCAGCGGCGTGACGGAAATGCCATGGCCATAGCCGACCGTCATTGCGGTCAGGCGCGGCCATTCTCCCCTTTGCCACAGCGGCATGCCACGAGCGGGCAATTCGATATAGGGCCGCTCGTTCATCCCGAGATCTTCCATCGTGCGCTTGAGCGTGCTGGCGCCCATTTCATCGACGATGCGGGCCGTGACCACGTTGGAGGAATGGATCAGCGCCTCGGGCACGTTGAGGCTCGCTCCCATGCTGTGCAGATCGCCGATGGTGTAGCCGCTCACGGGAAAAGGCTCCGCCGGATAGCGGCGAGAAAAGTCGGTGATCACGCCGGCGTCGATCGCCGCGGCCACGGTGAGCGGCTTGAAGGTCGAACCGAGTTCGTAGACCTGGTTGGTCACCCGGTTGAACATGTTCCGCTGGCCTTCGCTGTCGATCTTGTTGGGATCGAATTCGGGCAGCGAGGCCAGCGCCAGCACTTCGCCGGTATCGACATCGAGCACAATCCCGGCCGCGCCCACCGCATTCACGGACAGCATGCCACGCTGGAGCTCGTCCTCCAGCGCGCCCTGCACCCGCAGATCGATCGACAGTTCGGCCGGTTGCCCCTTGGTCGCCGGATCGAGCAGGCGCTTGTCGAGCGCGGCTTCCATGCCGACCCGGCCATGGCCGTCCGAGGCCACGAAGCCCAGCACATGGGCAGCCATCGACCCTTGCGGATAGTGCCGGTCGGTCTCGCGCGGAAGCTCCAGCGCGATCTCGCCGATCTGGTTCACGCGATTGGCTTCCTCCGGCAGGACCCGGCGGCGGAGATAGCCCGGCTGCCCGCTTTGCAGCTGGCGAGTGAGCGCCACCTGGTCGAGATCGGGAAAGATCTCCACCAGTCGCGCCGCGATTTCGCTCGGCGAGCGAACCAGCGGCGATCCCCCTCCGCCCAGGGCCTGCGGGTTGTACCAGAGAGCATAGGCGGGAAATGCCAGCGCCAGCGGGACGCCGTTGCGATCGGCGATCTCCCCCCGCGGCGGAAGCAGCACATCGGCGATCGAAACCTGGCTTGGCCCGGGCTGGACGACGCCGAGATAGGCAATTCTCAGCAAGGCGGCGGCAGCGATCGCGACGAACATGCAGACGATCCACAAGGCCCGAAAACGTGCCACAAGCAAGCACCGCTGCCGCGTATTGACGAGCGAGACCCGTCCGGCCGTTACCGCCGTGCTGAAGGTCAGGGCATTCACTCTCCTGCCTCCACCATGTCGTCGATCGCGATCTGGGCAGCGCCCTCGACGAAACGTACCGGCAGATTTGCGGGCCGCTGGCCATCGCCATCGGGGTCCATGACCGCCTCCGCGGCCATCGCCGGGGTCGAGATCAGGTCGGCAAGGGATCGCGCCTCTTCCGGCCGCGGGGCGCTGGCCACGCGGATCGGCTCGGGAGCCCCCACCATCCGGGGCTGTCCGAACTGGGCCAGCTGGCGCTCGCCATCGAGAAACTGGTCGGCAGTCGGAGCCGAATATCCGAATTCGACCTGGTTCCACATCGCCAGCTGGCGCTGGTTGGCGCGGGTCTGGAACTCGGTCTCGAGGAGCATTCTCTCCTCCTGCAGGGCGACGATCTGCCGTTCGGCAAGCGCGACTTCGCTCTTGACTGCGTTCACCCTCAAGTGAAGCGCGCCGTAAAGCCCGGCGCAGGTCAACAGCACCATCGCCCAGCCGATCTTCCTGAAGCCGCCGCCGCCGATGGGTGCGCTGGCCATTACGCTGCCTCCCGGGCCGGGGCGGCGGTGCGGATCGCGGCCCGCAAGATTGCCGAACGCGCCCTCGGGTTGGCAGCACATTCCGCCTCAGACGGTCGGATGGCATTGGACAATTCGGCAAAGGTCGCCGGAACTTCGTCATTGGCGAAGGGCAAGTGCCGCGATCTCCCGGCCGCTCCGCCCGAAGCGTCGCGCAGGAAGCGCTTGACGATCCGGTCTTCGAGACTGTGGAAGCTGACGACCGCCAACCTGCCGCCCTCGACCAGCAGCCTTTCCGTTGCCGCAAGCGCGGCCTCAAGCTCGTCGAGTTCGCCGTTTACATGGATGCGGATGGCCTGGAAGCTGCGGGTAGCGGGATCGGTGGGAGACCCGGCGCGATAGCCCAGCGCCCTCCTGACCACGCGGGCGAGGTCGCCGGTGGTCTCGAGCGGGCGCGCGGCGACGATGGCATGCGCGACCCTGCGCGACTTGCGCTCTTCGCCATAGCGATACAGCACGTCGGCGATCTCTTCCTCGCGAGCAGTGTTGAGGAAATCGGCGGCAGAGGGGCCCTCTCGACTCATGCGCATGTCGAGAGGTCCCTCCGCCGAAAAGGCGAAGCCGCGCTCCGCCCGATCGAGCTGCATCGAGGATACACCGAGATCCAGGACCACGCCGTCGACTTCCTCGATCCCCGCCTCGGACAAGGCAGCGAGCATCTCGGAGAAGCGACGCGGATGAAGGACAAGGCGCGGCGGGTTTTCGAGTGTTTCCGGCCAGGCGAGACCGGCTTCGATTGCATCGGGATCGCGATCGAAGGCATGGACCGTCGCCCCGGCGTCGAGCAGGCGGCGCGTATAGCCTCCGGCGCCGAAGGTGGCATCGACGATCACGTCGCCGGGCGCGGGATCGAGTGCGGCGATCACTTCTTCGAGCAGGACCGGTACATGGCCAGAGGATATTTGCGCGCTCATCCGGTACGGCCCTTCCCCGAACTTTCGGCAACGAGCGCGCGGCATGCGGCCTGGGCGCCTTCCCAGCCCGCGCCCATGCGATAGAGTTCCTCGGGATTCCACAGGGTGAAGAAGGCCCCCGCCCCCTGGAAGAAGACACCGCCAACCAGGCCGCCGAGTCCGGCCAGGTGATCGGGCATGATGAAGCGGCCGCTGGCGTCGAACGGAAGTTCGGCAAACCCGAACAGCTGGATCCGGCGCAAGTCGGAATCGAAGGCCTCGCCGCGCCGGATCGCGTTTTCCTCCTCGCGTTCGATCTGGGCTTCGAGTTCGGCGCCGCGCGACAGGCCGAACCCGGTCAGGCAGTTCCAGCGTTCATGTTTGGCGAGGCAGAGGATGCGTGCGTCGCTCGATTCGGCGACGGGCTTGCGAAAGGCCGGGGGAAGCACGAAGCGGTTCTTCTCGCCGCGAAGCGAAAAGCCCTGCCCGCTGTAAATGACCCTTGCCGCGGTCGCCATTGCCCCGTCCCGTCCTTGGGTCCTCTCGAAGCGCGATCGGACCCGGTAATCCCGGACAAAGCTCCCCTGTGGCCGGCCGCGCGCGCCCGCGACCCGCCCATTCCAAGCCGGAATGCAACAGGAACAATCTGTCCGATAGGGAGTCTGTGTAACTCGCAGAATGCGGGGATGAAAGGGAAAATCGCGGGAATTTAGGGGATATAGTTTTAATTTACTGAATTATCTATCATTTTTGAAATCCCGTGCGCCACCAACACGTCCGATGTTCGTTCGATGTTCCATGGAAAAACAGCGCATTGCGGGCGAATCCTGAAATTCGAGCGAGTCTCTCCCGCGAAATCCCCGTAATTGCTCATTCGATTCCGTAAGAGTGATTCAGCAGGTGCAGCAGGATTTCGCCCCGCTGTTCCTGGTCGGGTGCGTCGCGATCGAGCAGCGCAGCATCGGCGATCACCAGCGCGCCTCCCGCCCCGATTGTGCAATCCGCTGCCAGCCCGTCGGCCAGCAATCTGCATTCGCTGGTGGCCCCGGGCGGCACGGGAAAGTCGACCAACTTCCCTGCCATTTCAACCGGCATCTGTTCGCCAAGCACTTCGGCCGTCCGGACGCCCTCGGGTTGGTCGGGATCGAAGGTCAGTTCGAGCCCCCAGCGCGCAAGGATCGGCGAGAGCAGACCGACATCGGCCGGGCGGCGAGGATCGCCGAGCCCGAAGCGGCTCTCCGCAGTGAGCAGCGGATCGGTAAACAGCAGCAGCCGTCCGCCGCTGCGCACCCAGTTGTCGAGCGCGACGTTTTCCTCCGGCGACAGCGCGCGCGGTTGCGCAACCAGCAAGGCCCCGTACTGTTCGAGATTCCCGGTCGCCAGATAGTCGAGCGGGTGCAGCACTTCCTGCCGTTCCAGCGCGCGGCGAGCCCAGTGCAATTGGCTCGAATCGTCCAGCAATTCGCCGATGTCCTCGCTTTCCGTCCAGTAGAGCGGCAGGCTGGTGAACAGCGCAAGCGGCGCATCGTTTCCCGGCGCAGGCTCCCGTTTGGCGGCGCGGTCCGCAGGCAGTGCCAACCACAGGACGAACACGCCTGCAAGAATTGCCGCACCGGCCAACAGCGCAAGTCTAAGGTTGCGTCGGGGTGGCATTGGCGTCGGTGCTGGAATTCCGACCCTGCGAACTGGATTGCGATGGTTCGGCAGGAAGATCCGGCACGACGCCTGCGTCCGCCAGCGGATCCTTCCGTGACGATGTCGCAGGCGGCTCCGCGGTCAAGGCCTCGGGATTGTCGCTGACCGTAGTCTGCTCGACTTCGGTCGCCCGATCGCGGACTACCGATGCCAGGCTGAGCAGCAAAACCATGATGAACAGCCCGGCCAGCCCAACCTGCAAGCGCTGGATCGCCTCGCGGCGCCGGGCAAAACCGATACTTGTGCCGGCTTCATCGTTCAGGTCGATGTCGAATTTCGGATCGCTCGCCATTAAGCAAATCTAGCCCAACCGGCGCCACACTCCAAGACCGCGTTTCATTTGAGCCAGTCGAATACCGGCAGGCCCTTTCGTTCGAGCCATTCGGGATTGTAGAGCGTCGAGAGATAGCGGAATCCCGTATCGCACAGGATCGTCGCCACGCGCGCGCCTTCCTTGCCCTGGGCCACGAGCTGCTTGCCGAGCTCGACCGCGCCCGCGACATTGATTCCGGTCGAAAGCCCGGTGCACAGCCCTTCTTCCCTGAGCAGCTGGGCTACCCATTCGAGCCCCTGTTCGTCCGAAATGCGAAATTGCGTATCGACTGGGGCACCTTCGAGATTGGCCGTGATCCTGCCCTGGCCGATCCCTTCGGCAACCGAACTGCCCTCTGCCTGAAGCTCGCCATGGGCATAGTAATTGTAGAGCGCCGCGCCAAAGGGGTCGGTCAACGCGATCGTGACGTTCTCGTCGAACTCCTTGAGCCCCAGGCCGACGCCCGCCAGCGTGCCCCCGGTCCCGACCGCGCAGGTAAACCCGTCGATCCGGTGCTCCATCTGCTCCCACAATTCGCGCGCCGTGCCTTCGATATGGGCCTTGCGGTTGGCGATGTTGTCGAACTGGTTGGCCCAGACCGCGCCCTCGGTCTCTTCGGCGAGCCGCCGGGATGTGTGCACGAAATGGCCGGGGTTGGAGAACTTCGTTGGCGGGACCAGCACCAGCTCGGCACCGAGCGCGCGCAGGGTCGCCATCTTCTCGGCCGACTGGTTGTCGGGCATGACGATGATTGTCTTGTAGCCCAGCGCGTTGGCCACCAGGGCGATGCCGATGCCGGTATTGCCCGCCGTTCCTTCGACGATCGTCCCGCCGGGCTGCAATTCGCCGCGAGCTTCGGCATCACGGATGATCCACAGCGCCGCCCGGTCTTTCACCGAGGCGCCCGGATTCATGAATTCGCACTTGCCCCAGATTTCGCAACCGGCAGCTTCGCTCGCGCCCTGCAGGCGGACGATCGGGGTGTTACCGATGAGATCGAGGGCTTTGTCGTAACGCGGCGCAGTCATGCGCGCCTCGTTAAGGCGTGGGGCGGCGTGTCGCAATGCAAATGCGCTTGGGAACGCGCAAGCAGCGCTTCGATCAATCCTCTTCGGCGATCGTGACCTTGAGCCCGTCGAGCTCGGCGGTGAAAGGTATCTGGCAAGAAAGCCGGGAGTTCTCGTCGCGGTCGCGCGAGGAATCGAGCAGATCGTCCTCGTCGATCGTCATCTGCGGCAGCAGGTCCTTGAAGGCCGGATCGACATGGACATGGCAGGTGGCACAGGAACAGCAGCCGCCGCACAGCGCCAGCAACTCATCGAAGCCATTGTCGCGGATCGCTTCCATCACGGTCAGGCCCTCGCCGACTTCGACAGTCGATTCTTCTCCGGCCCGGTTGACCACGGTCAGCTTTGGCATTTCGTCCAATCCTCAAGATCGCATGCGGCCTATCGGCCATTCGCGCGGGCTGCTAGTGGCTGGGGTCGAATAATGCAAGCAGGCGGGCGATGGGACTGACGGCGGAACAGATCGGACAAGGGGTCGATGCCGTCGCGGCGATCGAGCCGGCAATGGCCCGGGCGCTGGCCCTCGCCGGCTATCCCGAACCGCGCGTCCGGCCGCGCGGGTACAAGACCTTGCTGCGCACGATTGTTGGCCAGCAGGTGAGCGTCGCCGCCGCCAATTCGATGTGGGCCAAATTCGAGGCTCTCTTGGGCGAGGACCTGCCGGTCGAAGCGATCCTCGCGAGCGATTTCGATGCCTTGCGCGGCTGCGGGCTCTCGCGCCAGAAACAATCCTATATCCGCTCACTCTGCGAATTGGTCGATTGCGGCGCGCTGGATTTCGAAGCCCTGCCGCAGGACGATGAAGCAGCGATCGCGCAGCTGACCCTGATCAAGGGGATCGGGCGCTGGTCGGCCGAAATCTACCTGCTGTTCGCCGAAGGCCGCCCCGATATCTGGCCGGCGGGCGACCTCGCGGTGCAGGCCGGGGTCGGCAGGATCCTCGGCCTCGAGGAACGGCCGGGCGAAAAGGCGGTCCGCGAACTGGCCGAGGCCTGGCGGCCGCATCGTGGAGCCGTCGCGATCTTCACCTGGCATTGCTATAACAACGCGGCGCTCTAGAGCGCCACGCGGGCTATAACAACGCGGCGCTCTAGAGCGCCGCGTGGGCTAAAACAGCGCCGCGCTCTGAAAGGGTGGCCAGCATGTCGAAGAAAACAAAAACCATCTTCATCACCGGCGGCGGCTCGGGGATCGGGCGGGCGATTGCCCAACGCTATGCGCGCGAGGGCTGGCTGGTCGGGCTGGGCGATGTCGACGAAGCGGGTATGGCTGAGACGGCGGCCCTGCTGCCGGCCGGAATGTCGTCGAGCCACAGGCTCGATGTCCGCAATTCGGCCGAATGGCGCGCGGCTCTTGCCGAATTCGCGGAGCGCTCGGGCGGACGGCTCGACGTTCTCGCCAACAATGCCGGGGTTGGCCATGGCGGCACCATTACCGAATTGTCGGAAGCGCAGATCGACCAGCTGGTCGACGTCAATCTCAAGGGCGTGATCCATGGTGCAAGGGCGGCCCATCCCTGGCTGCTCGCCTCGGCTCCCGGGAGCTGTCTGATCAACACCGCGAGCGCCTCGGCAATCTACGGGATCGGCGGGATGTCGGTCTATTCGGCGACCAAGTTCGCGGTTCGCGCGCTCACCGAAGCGCTCGATACGGAATGGCAGGATGACGGGATCAAGGTGGCGGCGCTGTTTCCCGGCTTCATCGACACCCCGCTCCTTGCCCAGCCGGCCAACCAGCATTCGAACATCCCCAAGCGCGAGACGGTGATCGCTGCCGGGATGCCCTTCGTTCCCGTGGAGGACGTCGCGGAGGCGGCCTGGCAGGCGGCGCATGACCGGAAAATGCATCACTATATCGGAAGCACGGCAAGGCAGATGGCGCTCGCCGCGCGATTCGCCCCGGCCTATCTCCGCCGCCGGTCGCGCAAGCTGATGAAGGTCCGCCTTGGCGAATAAGGCGCCCCGCTATATGCCGGCCCGATAATTCGGAGGAACGGCATGGCGGCGCGGCGCGCAATCTTCATTACCGGCGGAGGATCGGGGATCGGCCGGGCGATCGCGCTCAAATTCGCCGCCGAAGGCTGGTTCGTCGGCCTCGGCGACGTCAACGAGGCCGGGATGGAGGAAACCGAGCGGCTCATCGCCAATGGTTTCACCTATTCGCACCGCTTCGACGTGCGCGAGCGCGATGCCTGGGACGAGGCCCTGCGCACCTTTGCCACCGCGGCAGGCGGGAGGATCGATGTGCTCGCCAACAATGCCGGAGTCCCCTTGGCCGGCGGGCTCGCGGATTTGACCAGGGACGAGATCGACCGCACGCTCGACATCAATCTCAAGGGCGTGATCTACGGCGCGCAGGCAGCATATCCCTGGCTCAAGGCGACCGCGCCGGGCTCGTGCCTGTTGAACACCGCCAGCGCGGCCGCGCTTTACGGCATGCCCAACCAGAGCATCTACGGTGCGACCAAGGCCGGCGTGCGCTCGCTCACCGAAACGCTCGATGCCGAATGGGCCAAAGACGGCATCCGCGTGCGCGACCTGATGCCGAGCTTTATCGATACGCCGCTGCTGTCCGTCCCCCCGAACGAGAAGCGCAATGTCCCGATCCGCCAGATCGTGGTCGATTCCGGGCTCGAATTCACGCCGGTCGAGGTCGTGGCGCAGAATGCGTGGGACGCGGTTCATCACCCAAAAAGGCTGCACTGGATCGTCGGCAAGACCGCCAGGAAGATGAGCTTCTTCGCCAAATGGATGCCCGGCAAGCTGCACGCGCGCGGCAAGAAAATGGAAGAGAAACTGGAAGAGCGCGAAGGCTAGCGCGCTGCAGCCATGGCCAATTCGGCCAGCTTGGCGACCGTGTTCATGTTGCGCGCGGTGCCGTCCTTGGCAGAGGGAATGACCAGCTTCGTGTTTGCCTGTCCGTCGGGGTAATGAACGTAGATCGCGCGACTTCCCAGGCCGAGGCGCTCGTTCTGCTGGTTACGCGCGCCCTCCAGCAAAAGCTCGCCATCGGCAAAGATCGCGACCACCCGGTTACCGGGCTGGTCGGCGAATGGATTGTTTGCCGCAATCATCGCCATTTCATCGGCGCTCCGCACCACCACGCCCAATCGCTTGCCACATTCGGCCTCGATCAGCTGTTCAAGCGTGCTGCGAATTTCATCCTCGCGCTTGTCGCTGGAGAAAACGAGATTGCCGCTGGCGATGTAGGTGCGGACATTGGCAAGGCCGGCCTGTTCCCCGATCGCCTTGAGCGTGGCCATCGGCAGCTGGTTATTGCCGCCGACATTGACGCCGCGCAGCAAGGCGACCCAACCCTGCATCAGCAGATCGCGTCGATCGCGGTCGCCATCTTGATGTCGCGCGCCGACAGCCCGCCGGCATCGTGGGTGGTGAGCACGATCTCGACCCGGTTGTAGACGTTCGACCATTCGGGATGATGGTCCTGCGCCTCAGCGAGCAGCGCGACCCGGCTCATGAAGGCCCAGGCCTCGCTGAAATTGCGGAACTTGAATTCGCGGCTAATCGCGAGCTTGTCGTCGCGCAAGTGCCAGCCGGGCAATTCCGACAGCGCGTCGATCCGTTCCTCCTCGGTGAGTTG
>NZ_DBNHSF010000027.1:0-48345 GCF_057143545.1 Candidatus Andeanibacterium sp. | reverse complement strand
TACCCTCCCTATTTTAACCTCTCGCAGCGGCGGGCGGCCACCATCGAGCTTTTGGTTCACGGGTGTCGAATACGACTTTGCCCGTTCAAATCCTGAAGACAGTGCTTGCCCGAATTCCGGTCAGCGATGGGGAGAGGCAGGCCGGACATTTGCATGATGCCTTGCCAATCCGGCAAGGCGTCCGGTTCCGAATGTGAACGCGCGCTGGCGTTCACGATGTTTCCTCTCCCTCATCGAGATCCGTATACGATTCCGGCACTCTCAATCAGCGTTGCAACAATATTTGTGCGTTCTGGCCTTGTCCAGTGGCGAAAATGGCCAAATCGACGAAGTTTGCGACTGTGTCGCCTGAGATACACATGGCGCCCGGTTCCGGACTAAATCAACGATATGGCGGGCAAACCCTGGCCTGCGCGGCGTCGGACAAGAGGAGAATAAATGTGAATTCAAGTTCACAATATGTTAGATGACGAGGCGGGCGCGACGGCGCGCCGCCAGTGCGGGTACCGCACTCCGTGCCCATCCGAGTCCCTTGGCGCGGCCGCCAGTATGCGGGCCGGATCGAACGGAGCTTGTTCGAAACTTCTGTCAAATCGACGTAACAGCCGATAAGTGTCGGCCATTGGGAGGGCGGCGCGAAGGTTTCGCGGCGACCATGGTGGAAGTGGGAAGGGGCCGCGGCCTTGACGATTGCCGGCAGCAGACGAACACGACCGGATGTAAAGCGGGAAGAGCCGGTTGCCTGACCTGAAGCCTTCATCCGTCCGTGAACTGGTCCACGACTACGCGATGCGGCGTTGGCGAGAGGCGACCGACGCACTGCGCGCGGGCAGCGCGATATCGCCGCCCGATCGTTCCAGCCTCGGACCGCTCGATACAGCCATGGGCAGCCTGGCCGACGAAATAGCCGGGATTGTCGATCGTTTCGCACTTGGCGCTGCGGCCGAGGCCGCCGGCAAGCCTTCGGCGGACGATGGCCCGGGCAGGGATTTTGGCGAACAGCTTGACCGGATTCTCTCGGGATTTTCCCTGATCGAAGAGGCCGAGCAGCGTGAAGCCAAGGCGGTCGAGGCGAGGGAAGGACGCCCGAGAATCTTCCAAAGCGATCTCTGGCAGGTGCTCTACAAGGTGCGCGAGAGCGCCGAGCTGTCCTATGCGCGGGAAATCGACCTGGTCGAACTCGATCGCCGGATCGTGTTCATGCTTCACAACCGTGGCCCGATGGTGCCTGCGGTCCTGTCTTCGACGATCGGGGTGGACAAGGCGCAAGTGAGCCGATCCGTCAAGCGCCTGCTCGAACTGAAAATGGTCGAGCGCGACCAGATTCGCAGCCCGGTTTCGCTGTCCCGCAAGGGCGAGGCAATCGCCGAACGGCTGGCCAGGCTGGCCGAATTGCGCAACCGCGAATTGAGTTTCGATATCAGCGACCACGAATTGTCGGAGTTCTTCAAGGTGATGGAACTGCTGCTCGAACGCGCGGTGAAGCTCTATGATATCGAGCGGGAGATCGCGAGCCGGAGCGGCAGAGTCGAGGAGGACAACCGGATCGGCGTCGGCTTCAGCCCGACCAAGGTCGGCGAGCCGATCATTCTCGACCGGTCGCGGATCGTTTCTCCCTTGCTGACCCTGAGTTCGTATTTCTCGCGCAGTGGCGCGCTGGCCTTCAAGCGCAAGACCGGCCTGTCGAATTTCGAGGCCTGGGTCCTGTCCGAGATTTCGCACAATCCTCCCACCGAATGGTCGCGCCTGGTCAAGGCGCTCGAACGCGATCACAGCCAGGCCGGACGGACGGTCAAACACCTGATCGAAAAAGGGCTGGTCGTGCGGGAAGGCAAGCCTGGCAGGCGGCACGGCAAATTTTCGCCGAGCGAAGCCGGAAAGCGGCTGTTCGAGATCATTCTCGAAACCAGCCGGGAAAGGGCGGAATTCCTGATGGGATCGTTGCCGGCCGGCAAGCTCCAGGCATTCCTTGATACGTTCGAGAAGATCCGCCGCAACGCAGCCGCGCAACTGGAGCGGGAGCGCGCCTTCGAGGAATTCGAAAGTAACTGAGAAATGACCGTCAACTACCTGATTCGACGGACTCTTACAGACTGCTGATCGCCCACTCGCATGAGGAAGCTGCCGAGGGCAGCGCGGCCTATTTCAACCGTATCGCCCGGCCTTGGCGGCCTGAAACTGAATGGGACGGTATCGGTGAACAGCCACTCCGCACCGCCTTCGAGCGTCACCAGGTAAATTCCCGGCTCCCTTTGGCGAACCGAAGCCACGCGTGCGGTTATTTCGTCGACACCGAGGCCTCGCTCCTGATAGCTGTCAAAGCGGTCAGGATTCCTGACGTCCTCCGCGCCAAATCCTTGCGCGCCCGAGCCTCCCCCGATTCCGCGGCCGCCCTGCACGGTGCCGCTCTCTCCGGGCACGACCGGCCTGCCGCCGTCGGATCCGCCCGCCCGGATATTGTTGTCGTAACAGGCGAGGCGCGAGGTGGGATCGTCGATCTTCGCGCATTCGCGCATGATGTTGAGGACAACCTCGTCCGGAACTTGCGCCCGTATCGGAGCGCCGACCAGGACCGCGGCAGCAGTTCCGGCAAATAGAAGCGTTGTGCCTTTCACGCGAGTAGCACGTTCCAGCTTCATCAAGAATTCTCCTCTCAACAGGTGCGCAACACTGGCGTCAAGGTGTGGCTTTCGCAAGAGGCAAGCGACCGATCGCAGCGGATATCGTTCGCCCCTAACCGGGCTGCCGCGACATTCACCCGGGTGACTTCGCGGCATCTCCGATGAAAAAGCCCTTGAATCAGACGGTAATCTGTGATTCCTTCTGCTTATGGCCTTAGGGGGAACATCAGTCCTGACTCGCCGCGAACGGATTTCGCAGGGCTTGGCGCTCTGTTTTCTGCTTTTGCTTGGCGGGTTGGCGCTGGCGGGTCCCGGAGGACTTCTGGCCTGGGGCGAATACAATGGCATGCTCGAACAGCGCAAGGCGCAGATTGCGCTGCTCACGACCGAGCGCAACGAACTGCGCAACCGTGTCGATTTGCTGTCGCCAGCGGGGGCCGACATGGATTTGGCCGGCGAGCTGGTCCGCAGCAAACTCAACGTGTTGCACCCCGACGAAGTCGTTGTCCTGCTTGACGAACCAGATAGGTGAACGAGGGCGCCTTAGGCACCCAATATCATTTCATCCAGTTGCATATCGAGCTAAGCGAGGCGTTGCCTAGCGTGCTTTCCTGTGCCTATAGGCAGAGTGAAACTGCTCCTGCTCCGCCCTCGAAGAGGATGACCATCTTGGCCAAATCAGCCGCCAGACCCGCGAAGTCGCCGCGCAAGAAACCAACCGCCAAAACGCCCCCGTCCGACGAAAATTTTGCTCTTCGCAGTCTTCAGGAGATTCACGGAAAGGCGAAACGTTACGATGCCAGCGACGAGGAGTTGCTGACACTGTACGAGCGGATGCTGCTGATCAGGCGTTTCGAAGAGAAGGCCGGCCAGCTTTACGGACTGGGGCTGATCGGAGGGTTTTGCCACCTCTATATCGGCCAGGAAGCGGTCGCTGTCGGAATCCAGTCCGCGCTGCAGGAGAACAAGGACAGCGTCATCACCGGCTACCGCGATCATGGGCACATGCTTGCCTACGGGATCGACCCGCGCATCATCATGGCCGAGCTGACCGGCCGCGGAGCCGGGATCAGCCGGGGCAAGGGCGGGTCGATGCACATGTTCTCGACCGACCATGCCTTCTATGGCGGGCACGGTATCGTCGGTGCGCAGGTGCCGCTCGGCGCCGGCCTCGCCTTCGCGCATAAATATCGGGAGGATGGGGGCATTTGCGTGGCCTATTTCGGCGACGGTGCGGCGAACCAGGGGCAGGTCTACGAAACATTCAACATGGCCAGCCTGTGGAACCTGCCGATCCTGTTCGCGATCGAGAACAACCAGTATGCGATGGGCACATCGGTGAAGCGCAGCTCGGCCGAGACCGAATTCTATCGTCGCGGCACGGCCTTCCGGATCCCCGGCCTCGATGTCGATGGCATGGATGTGCTCGAGGTCCGCCAGGCGACCGAGATCGCGGTGGACCATATCCGCTCCGGCGGCGGACCGGTGCTGATGGAGCTCAACACCTATCGCTATCGCGGGCATTCGATGTCCGATCCGGCCAAGTACCGGACCCGCGAGGAAGTGCAGAACGTGCGCGAACACAATGATCCGATCGAACACGCCAAGCAGGATCTGCTGAAACGCGGGATCACCGAAGACAAGCTCAAGGAACTGGACAAGGCCATCCGCGCCAAGGTGACCGAGGCGGCGGATTTTGCCGAGAGTTCGCCCGAGCCGGAGCCAGCCGAGCTCTACACCGACGTGCTTGTCGGGGAGTATTGAGCGATGGCCATCGAACTCAAGATGCCGGCGCTTTCACCGACAATGGAGGAAGGTACGCTCGCCCGCTGGCTGGTGAAGGAAGGCGACGAAGTTTCGGCCGGCGACATCCTGGCCGAGATCGAGACCGACAAGGCGACCATGGAATTCGAGAGCATCGATGAAGGCGTCGTAGGCAAGATCCTCGTCGCGGAGGGCACCGAGAATGTGAAAGTCGGTGAGGTTATCGCCGTGTTGATGGGCGAGGGCGAAGACGTTTCTTCGGCAGTTGCCTCGTCTTCAGCAACCGAGACACGAGATGAAGCCGGGGACAGCGCACAAAAGGCTGGCGAACCCGAAATCACCAAGCCCAAACCCGCGCCTCGCGCATCGGATCCCGACGTCCCTGCCGGGACCAACATGGTCAGCATCACGGTCCGCGAAGCGCTGCGCGATGCGATGGCCGAGGAAATGCGGCGTGACGAGCGCGTTTTCGTGATGGGCGAGGAGGTGGCCGAGTACCAGGGCGCCTACAAGGTTACCCAGGGCCTGTTGGAGGAATTCGGGCCCAAGCGGGTGATCGATACGCCGATCACCGAATACGGCTTTTCCGGCATCGGAACCGGAGCCGCAATGGGTGGCCTGCGGCCGATCGTCGAATTCATGACCTTCAACTTCGCGATGCAGGCAATGGATCACCTGATCAACTCGGCCGCCAAGACCAATTACATGTCCGGCGGGCAGATGCGCTGTCCGGTCGTGTTCCGCGGGCCGAACGGTGCCGCCAGCCGCGTCGCCGCCCAGCACAGCCAGAACTACGCCTCGTGGTTCTCGCATGTCCCCGGCCTGATCGTGATCGCACCCTATGATTCGTCGGACGCCAAGGGGTTGCTCAAGGCTGCAATCCGGAGCGAAGACCCGGTGATCTTCCTCGAAAACGAGCTGGTCTACGGCCGCAGCTTCGAGATCGCCCAGCTTGACGACCATGTCCTGCCGATCGGCAAGGCAAGAATCGTCCGCGAAGGTTCCGATATAACCATCGTATCCTATTCGATCGGCGTCGGTCTGGCGCTCGAAGCGGCCGAAAAGCTTGCCGAAGAAGGCATAGATGCGGAAGTCATCGACCTGCGCACCTTGCGCCCGCTGGACAAGCAGGCGGTCCTCGAAAGTCTCGCAAAGACCAACCGGCTGGTGATCGCGGAGGAAGGATGGCCGCAATGCTCGATCGCATCGGAAATCCAGGCCATCTGCATGGAAGACGGCTTCGACCATCTCGATGCGCCGGTCCTGAGGGTATGCAACGAAGACGTTCCGCTGCCCTATGCCGCAAATCTGGAGAAGCTTGCGCTGATCGATGCGGCGAAGATCGTCAAGGCGGCCAAACAGGTCTGCTACCGCTGACCGGCGGTTCCTACTGCCTCACGAAGATCGGCCGTTCAAATTCGATAGTCGGGCTCGCCCAGCCCATCATCGTGAGGATCGAGGGAACCTCGTAGGCGATCTCGAGCGTGAGTTCGGTCGCCCCGGTGACCCGCTGTGTCATCGCCGTTTCCACCGACACGTCGAGACCGTCGCGATCGAGCAGGTAGGGCGAATTGACCGCTGTGGTCAGGGCTACCTGCCGGATCTGGGAATTGCTCAGCAGGTTCTCGGTCTGGTATTGGACCGCCGCGTGGCGCGCGACATCGGCGCTGACATTGCGGATGGCATTATAGGATTGCATGGCAATCCCGACCTGGAGCACGCCCAGCATCATCGCGATCAGCAAGGGACCCAGCAGGGCGAATTCCACGACCATCGCGCCGTCCTGGTCGGACTTCAGCCGGGTGAAGGATGCAAATGCCTGTCTCACGAGATCTGCACCGTCCTGAGGACACGATAGGTCAGCGTCTCACCGATGCCGAAATCGACCCATGGCGGGGTGTAGGTATCGGTGATGTAGATATTGAGGAAAGTCGAAACGTCGACGCCCGGTGCGCAGGTGTCGGTAAAGGCGATGTAATCGTCATCGACACCGCAGCGCTTGATCCGGGACACGAAGACCTCGTCATTGGTGAGGCCGGTCGAGAATTTGATCACGTCGCGGATGGCGTTGACCTCCTCTTCGGTTTCGGGAGGTACCGCAAGCGAGATCGCCGCGGCCTCGGCGGCCGCCGACTGGAGTTCGGATTGCCGGGCGACCATCCCGCTCGCCTCGAACCCGCCGATCGCCAACAGGGCGAGGATCGGCGTGACCAGCGCGGTTTCGATCGCCATGGAGGCGGTTGCATCGCGCGCGAGCGTTCCGATCGTAGCGAAGAAGCGGGTCATCATGCGACCAGCCTCACGATCGAACCGGAGCTCGCGACCGTGGTGTTGGTGCTCACACCGGAAGGGCAGAACGATGTCATCTCGGTATCGCCGGTCAAGGTGATCGTGGCCGCGGAAATGTTGAGGCACTGGCTGGTCACCGTTGCCGTTCCGGAAAACTGCAGATGGCTCGAGGGAAGATAGATGGTCCCGTTGAGCACGGTCTCGGCATTACCGTTGATGGTGTTGCCTCCGCCCTGGGTGTAGCCTTCCGAATTGCGATCCTCGAAAATCAGCATACCCGCCAGTTCCTCGGCCCGTTCGGCGGTAAAGCCGAGCGCCAGGAGTTCGGAGATCGTGAGCGCGGTCAGGTTGATGTCGGCGCCGCCATTGATATGGAAGCCGGCCCCATTCTTGAGCACGAACATCACGCCCGCACCGGTGACATCATATTGCGCGTTGATCGTCAGCGTTCCCCCGTCGATCACGTAAATGCCGCCGGTGAACACGCTGTCGCAGCTGAGATTCATGTCGGTGTAGGTGCCGGGCAGCACCGAGGCCACGCTGGTGGCCGGAACCACCCTGACATTGGCGTAGGTTATCGTATTCGTGGTGGTCGTCTTCTCGAAGACCTTGCTGTCCCCACTGCCGGCAATGTTGAACCAGGTGGGCGTGTCCGTCTGGGTTTGCGTACCGGCCACGGTCCCGTCCGGGACGGTCATTTCCGTCGGGCCGGAACTCGAATAGCCATCCGGCTTCGCGCCGGCATAATTATAGGGCGTGCTGTTGTTGCGGCTCGGGCCGATGAAATATTCATAGGTCGTGGCAGTCGTCGTGGTCACGTCCGCGACCGTGCTGGTTGTGGTATTGCCCGTCGGGCAGCTATAGGTCCGCGGTGTCGGGTTATCGGGCGGATCGAGATCGGCATATTTGTCGTACAGGCCTTCATAATTCTCGATCACCGTGTTGCCCTCGGTATCGTCGAACCAGTCGTCGACCCCGCCGGCAGCCATGACGAGGCCGATCTGCACGGTCGGATTGCCGGTCACCACGATCGCATCGGGAGAATCCGACAGGGCCGACATGCCGCAGCCGGCAGTGAGTACCGAACTGCCGCCGATGGTAATGGCGCCGTCGGCGTCTTCGTCGACCGCGATCAGGCAGCTTGAGAATTCCGCACCGGCTTCGAACTGGGCCTGGGCGAACACCGAGATGGTTGTGGCGCTGCCTGTCAGGATGCTGCTGAAGGGCAGGCTGCGGGTCAAATTGGCGGTGACGATCACGCTGTTGTTCGATCCGCCGCCGAAATTCGCCAGCTGGAAGCTGGGTGCGGAAGCATGGTCGGCCGTTGCGGCGAGGTTGTTGGCGTATTCCTGCTGGCCGCGCGTGTCGTAGGTGTCCGCGGTATCCTCGTCGGTCAATGCCCAGGCGGCCGCTATCGCTGCCTGGTCGGTCGCGAACTGCAATTCGCGCTTCCACATATACCATTGGGCGGTATCGACCGCGAAGCCCGTTCCGCCGATCAGCATGGGCAGGCCCATGGCGACGAGCATGGTTGCATTGCCACTTCGGCAATTCTTGAGCCTTTTGAGGAACCCGTCGATCATTCTGATCATGGAAACGACCCGCCGTTTAACTAATGGACGGGCGATAGGGGACGTTCGGTAATCGGATAGTCAATCGAGAGGGTTAATGAAATGAAACCGGAGTAAATTGCGTTTTCCGATCGGTCACTGCGGGCAGGCCGATCTGCTGCGCACGGCAATTAACGGAAATTTGGCAATCCTCGATTCTTGCGGGGGGAAGGGTAAACGGCCATCAGCGAATGATGACGTCACGACCGATTGACTTGCTGCCCTTGCCGCAGCGTTTGGCGCTTGCCTATGCGCCCCGCAAATCACAATCGGAATTGCTTGCCTTCTTTGCCCTCGATGCCCGTCTGGGGCAGGCAGTCGCGCAGGCGAGCGAGCCGCTCATGGGGCAGGTGAGGCTGGCCTGGTGGCGCGACCAGCTCGGTCTTTCGCCCGCGCAACGGGCACGTGGCGAGGCCGCCGTCCAGGCGTTGGACGCGCTGGAAGGAATCGAGCGGGATCTGCTGCGGCTTGCCGATGGCTGGGAATGCCTTCTCGGCGAAAGGCTCGATCGCGATGCTGTCGAACAATTCGCGTCCGCCAGGGCGGAGGCGCTGGTCGGCCTGTCCGGACTGCTCGACACACTCGATTCACCCGATCAAATACGCCGTTGCGCCCGCCAATGGGCACTCGCCGATCTTGCGGCCGGACTAAGCAGCAAGGACGAACGCGACCTGGTTCTGCAGATCGCCCATGAGCCGGGACTGGTCACGCCCAAGCTTTCAAGGGAACTCCGTCCGCTTGCGATCCTCAGTCAATTGTCGAGAATTAGTATTGATGGGCGGACATGCGAATTGATATCGGGCCCTTTCAGTCTTTATACTGTATTTCGATTTGGACTCTTCGGTCGATGACTTGTATCCTCGCTCCATGTTTGGAGTTATTGCGTGAGCAGGGTCCTGGCGGGGGCGCTTGCCGCCCTGTTCCTGGCCGGAATCGGGCTGTTCTGGTGGCAAGGCGTCGCCCAGGTCGAGCGCGCCGCGCCTCCGCCAATGCAGCAGGTCGGCGAAGAGCCGGCTGCGGATGAACTGCCCGCAGCCGATTTTGCCAACATGCTTGGTCCTGATCCGCCCGAAGCCGACGAACTGACCCGCGAACAGCAGCGCTTCATGCGTTATGACCGGAACCGCGACTGGCGCATTTCGCGCAACGAGATGCTCTCGACCCGCACCGACGGGTTTCGTAAGCTCGATGTCGACGGGAACAACCTGCTGACCTTCGAGGAATGGGCTGTGACAACGGTCGAGCGCTTCGAAGGCATGGATGTCGACGCAAACGGAGAGCTGACCCCGCGCGAATTCGCGGCATCGCGTCCCGCACCCAGGCCGCAATCGACCTGCCGTTGCTGATCCCGGCCGCAATCAGGCCGGAACAGTCTCCAATACGGCAAGCCATGCGCCGAAATCCGCTTTGCCTCGTTCGGTATAGGCTTCCTTCCTGGCCTTCTTCCTCACATCGTGAAGCGGCGGGAACAGGCCGAAATTGACATTCATGGGCTGGTAGCTCTCGGCCACGGCGTCACCGGTGATGTGGGACAGCAAGGCGCCCATGGCCGATGTCGCGGGCGGGGAAGTCCAGGATTCGCCTGACAGTTCGGTCGCCGCCATCAGTCCCGCCAGCAAACCCACCGCCGCGCTTTCGACATAGCCTTCGCAGCCGGTGATCTGGCCGGCAAAGCGGATATGCCCCGCATTCCTCAAGCGCAATTGCCGGTCGAGCAGGATCGGCGAATTGATGAAGGTATTGCGGTGCAGGCCGCCGAGCCGCGCGAATTCGGCATTCTCGAGGCCGGGAATCGTGCGGAACAGTTCAACCTGGGCGCCGTGCTTGAGCTTGGTCTGGAAGCCGACCATGTTCCACAGCGTGCCGAGCTTGTTGTCCTGCCGCAGCTGCACCACGGCGTAAGGCCAGCGACCCGTCCTGGGATCGTCGAGCCCGACCGGCTTCATCGGCCCGTAGCGCAGCGTATCGACCCCGCGCGCGGCCATTACTTCGATCGGCATGCAGCCTTCGAAATAGGGCGTGTGGGCTTCCCATTGCCTGAACTCGGTCTTTTCGCCCTCGAGCAGGCCGCGATGGAAGGCGAGATACTGCTCCTTGTCCATCGGGCAGTTGATGTAATCCCTTCCGTCGCCCTTGTTCCAGCGGGACTGGAACCAGCATCTGTCCATGTCGATACTCTCGAAATGGATGATGGGTGCGATCGCGTCGAAAAAGGCCAGCCGGTCCTGGCCGGTCGCCTGCACGATGCTATCCGCGAGCTTCGCGGCGGTAAGCGGGCCGGTTGCGACAATTGCCGGGCCGGACCCGGGCAGGGCGTCGATCCGCTCGCGGACGATCTCGACGTGGGGATGTTCAGCCAGCGTGCGTTCGACTTCGGCGGAAAAGGCATCGCGGTCGACCGCCAGGGCCGAGCCGGCGGGAACCTTTGCAATCTCCGCGGCCCGCATGACGAGCGAATCCAGCCTTCGCATCTCGTGATGCAGCAGCCCCACCGCATTGCGTTCATCATCGTCGGAGCGAAAACTGTTGGAGCAGACCAGCTCGGCCAGCCCGTCGGTCTGGTGGGCGGGGGTCATGTCCCCGCCGCCGCGCATTTCCGAGAGCCTGACCTTGAATCCACGCCGCGCGAGTTGCCAAGCCGCCTCGCAGCCGGCGAGCCCGCCGCCGATTATGTGGATGTCATGCGCCATCAACCCCGCCTAGCTTGCGCTGGCGCATTTTCAAGGCCAAGCGTCGGACAGGAGAGTGTCATGAGCAGGCATGCATTGCTGGAGAAGCGCCCCTATCTGCTGCTGAGCATCGCTGCCGCGGTGGCCTATTACATCTTGCGCGAGGGCTATTTCCCGGAACTCTATCTCGCGTTTGTGAAGGGCGCCGCCTGCGCCTTGCTCGCCACCTATGCCGTGCTGCGGCAGAAGGGGCGCGATGCTCTCATGATTGCTGCCGTGATGGCCATTGCGGCGATTGCCGACATGGTGATCGAATTCTACCCGCGGGAAGGGGGGCTGGTCTTCTTCGCCAGCCATGTTGTTGCGCTGACGCTTTACCTCCAGCCGCATAATCGCAGGGACCACCTCACGCCGAGCCAGAAGGGCGCGGCTGTCGCGCTGTTGCTGCTGACGCCGCTGGCAGCCTGGTTGCTGTCGCGCGACTGGGGCGTGGCGATCTACGCCCTGGCGCTCGGCGGGATGGCGGGGGCAGCATGGACGAGCCGCTTTTCGCGCTACCATGTCGGCATCGGCGTGCTACTGTTCGTGGCTTCGGATATGCTGATCTTCGCGCGGATGGGCGGGGCAGGCATCCAGTCCGCGATCGGCAACCTGCCCCACCTCCTGATCTGGCCGCTTTACTATATCGGCCAGTTCCTGATCTGCACCGGGGTGATCCAGACCCTGCGGCGCGACCACCACGCTTAGCCTGAGGCGCGTGCGGCATAGGCTCTCATCGCCTGCGCCAGCCAGTCTAGAAATCCCTCGCCGCGCGCATCGAAATGCTTTCTAAAGTCTGGATGGGCGAGGTAGAGGTCGGCCATTCCGCCATAGCCATCGCGCGGGCAATCGCGGCCCCACATTTGCGCAATCCAGGCGCGGTGGCGGTCGAACAGCGGATCGAGATCGACCGAAGCCGGATCCACTCCGGCGCGAAACTGTTCCGCCAGCTCATCCTCGGCTTTGGTGCCCGCGGCGATCGCCTCCTGGAACTTCTCGTCGCCTTGCTTCGCCCAGTGTGCCCTGCTGTGGTCGATCCCGGACTGCATGTCGCCCGGCCCGTCATATTCCTTGACCAGCCAGTCCTCGTATTCGGCCTGTTTCTTCGGGTCAAAGCCCTGGTAGAGTTGCTTGTCCTTCATTGCCTGTTCTCCGTTCAATTCCGCAATCGTGCGGTCGATGGTGCGGAGGAGCTGGCGGGAGCGCTTGAGCCGTTCGGCCAGTTCGGCGCGATGCCCGGTGAGGATCTCAACCCGGTCGCGCCCGTCCGAGACGAGCAGCCGGGCAATGTCCTTGAGCGGGACACCCAGTTCGCGATGGAACATGATGTCCTGCAGGCGCAGCAGTTCGTCGCGCCCGTAATAGCGATAGCGATTCTCGCCAACGAACGCCGGCCTGAGCAGCCCGATCTCGTCGTAATGATGCAGCGTGCGGACCGAGACCCCTGAGAGCCTCGCAAGCTGCTTGACGGTGTACCTGCTCATGATCGTCGTCCTTCCGCAGGACGACTCAATAGTCCCTCACCTTGCGTGAGGGTCAAGCATCTTCTTGACGGGGTGGCGGCGCAGCGTCCTGGTCCGGATCGTCAACCGCGATTTCCTCCTCTTCTATCCGCACCGCGCTGACGACCTGTTCACCTTCGGCAACGTTGAACAGGCGCACGCCGGCCGAACCGCGCCCGATAATGCGCATAGCCTTCTCGGCGAGGTCCGGGTCCTCGACCATGTGGCGCAGGTCGATCGGGAGGCGGATGAGCTTGGCATGGTCGGTCACCAGCATGAGCTGGTCACCATTTCTGACCGAGAAACTGGCAACGACCGGGCCATTGCGATCGATATTGTCGATGTTGAGGATCCCTTGGCCGCCGCGCCCGATGCGCCGGTATTCATAGGCCGAGGAGAGCTTGCCATAGCCGTTGGCGCACACGGTGAGGATGAATTGCTCCTTTTCCGCAAGCTCGTCGAAACGTTCGGACGAAAGCGACGGCTCGCCCTCCTTCTCCGCCTTCCAGGGTGCGTAGCGCAGGTATTCCTCCCGTTCTTCCGCTTCGGTTCCAACGCGATGCAGGATCGAGAGCGAGACCACCTCATCGCCCTTCTTGAGTTTCATCCCCCGCACGCCGGTGGATGTTCTGCTGGTGAATTCCCGCACATCATCGCCTGCAAAGCGGATCGCCTTGCCCTGGCGCGAGGCCAACAGGACATCGTCGGATTCTTCGAGCAAGGCGACGCCAATCAGGCGGTCGTCCGAACCTTCCTCGAAACGCATGGCGAGCTTGCCGTTAGACGGGATATTGGCGAATGCATCCATCGAGTTGCGCCTGACATTGCCCTTGGCGGTCGCGAAGACGACGCTCAGTGCACCCCAGCTGTCCTCGTCTTCGGGCAGGGGCAGGACCGTCGCTATCGTCTCGCCTTCGTCGAGTGCCGGGAGGAGGTTGACGATCGGCCTGCCGCGAGTCGCGGGGCCGCCTTCAGGCAGCCTCCAGACCTTGAGCCGGTAGACCTTGCCGGCAGTGGAAAAGAACAGCACCGGATTGTGGGTGCTGGTGACGAACATGTCGCTCACCGCATCCTCTTCCTTTGTGGTCATCCCGGCCCGGCCCTTTCCGCCGCGATGCTGGGCGCGGAAGGTCGAGAGCGCAGTCCGCTTGATGTAACCGTCCATGGTGACGGTCACGACCATGTCCTCATGCTCGATCAGGTCTTCGTCCTCGATCCCGTCCCAGGCAGGCGCAATTTCGGCGACCCGCGGCGTGGCATAGGTATCGCGGATCTCCGTCAGCTCCGCGCGCATCACGTCGTAGAGCCTGGCCCGGTCGGCCAGGATCGCGAGATACTCCTCGATCGCGGCCGCCAGTCCCTTCAATTCTTCGCCGATCTCGTCGCGGCCGAGTGCGGTCAACCGGTGCAATCGCAGGTCGAGAATCGCCTTCACCTGCGTTTCGGAAAGGCGATAATTGCCCTTCGAAGCTCCGAGTTTCGGTTCGACCGCCTCGACCAGCGCGAGATAGGGCGCAATCTCGGCAGTGGCCCATTCCCTTGCCAAAAGCTTTGCCCTGGCATCGGCGGGGTTTGCCGCGCCGCGGATCATCGCGACGACTTCGTCGAGATGGCTCACCGCGAGGACAAGGCCGAGCAGGATATGTGCGCGGTTGCGCGCCTTGGCGAGTTCGAACTTGGTTCGCCGCGTGATCACTTCCTCGCGGAAGGAAATGAACGCCTGGATCATATCGCGCAGGGTCAGCACTTCGGGCCGCCCGCCGCGAATGGCCAGCATGTTGGCGGCAAAGCTCGCCTGGGCGGGGGTGTGCCGCCACAGCTGGTTGAGCACGACATCGGGCGTCGCGTCGCGTTTGAGGTCGATGACGACTCTCACGCCATCGCGATTGGATTCATCGCGAATGTCGGAAATTCCCTCGACCCGTTTTTCCTTTGCGGCATCGGCGATCTTTTCGACGAGGTTTGCCTTGCCGACCTGGAACGGAATCGACGTGAACACGATCGACTTCCTGTCCCCGCGACCTTCCTCGATCACATGCCGACTGCGCATCAGGATCGAACCGCGTCCAGTCGTATATGCCGCCCTCGATCCGGACGATCCGAGGATGAGCGGGGCCGTGGGGAAATCGGGTCCCGGGATGATCTCGAACAATTCTTCGCTGGTGATCGCCGGCCCGCCGCTCATCATGCGATCGATGAAGGCCAGGCAGCCGTTGATGACCTCGCCGAGATTGTGCGGGGGAATATTGGTCGCCATGCCGACGGCGATGCCGCCCGCGCCGTTGACCAGGATGTTGGGGAAACCCGCCGGAAGGACGGTTGGCTCCTCACGCGAACCGTCATAATTGGGTACGAAGTCGACCGTGTTCTTGTCGATATCGTCGAGCAGAGCATTGGCGACCTTGGCCAGCCGCGCCTCGGTGTAGCGTTCCGCCGCCGGCGGATCGGGATCCATCGAACCGAAATTGCCCTGGCCGTCGATCAGCGGCACTCGCAGCGACCACCATTGCACCATCCGCGCGAGCGCATCGTAGATCGCCTGGTTGCCGTGCGGATGGTAATTGCCCATCGTATCGCCGACAATCTTGGCCGATTTGCGATAAGGTTTCCCGGCGACGAAGCCGCCTTCATGACTGGCCCACAGGATCCTCCGGTGGACCGGTTTCAGGCCGTCGCGGACATCGGGCAGGGCGCGAGCCACGATCACGCTCATCGCGTAATCGAGATAGCTCGTCTTCATTTCGTCGACGATATCGACCCTGGGAAATTCGCCCGCCGGGGGCAGAGAATCGAGAGTATCGGTAATGTCGCTCAACTGCGCTCTTCTGTCGTTGTTTTCGGGCTGGATTTATGTGCGGGGACTCTAGGGGAAGGCGCGGAAATCCGCCAGTCAAACCGTATTTGCAGACCTCCAAACGGCTGCTTTATCCACATTTGGATGAAGCCAGGCAAAGCGCAGCGTTCAATCGCCGTTCACTGCCGAAAACATAGGTCGCATTTGCAAAATCGGCCGCAACACGGCAGTAGCGCCCCCGATGGAAGCGGGGCGCCGGTCCCCACGGAATCCTGACAGGAGAGAGTTTGATGATTTTCGCTAACAATACGGCCCGCACGACCGCAAAAGGCCGCTTGCTTGCAAAAGCGGCCATGGCGATGGCGCTGGCAATTGGCGGGGTTGCGGGCGCCGGTCTGGCTGTATCGCCAGCCGCGGCCCAGGACTATTCGGATGGCTGGCGTTCGGCCGCCGCGCCGATCAGCGACGCGGTCGCCAAGACCGACTCGGATGCCCAGATCCAGGCGCTGGTCAGCCAGGTGGCGGCGGCCGATGGCGCCCGGAAGGCCGAACTGAAGGCCCAGCTCGATGCGGCGCTTGGAGGCGTGTTTGCCAAGCTGGAAGCCCTGGAACCGCTTTCCGTCAATGCCGACGACAAATACGCCACCGGCCAGTTCAACCTCAATTTCGGCAACAAGCTGCGCGAGCCGGCCCTGCAATACAAGGGGCTCAAGCTGATGGTCGACAGCGGCAAGTCGGCGCCCGATCAGGTTCCGCTGTTCAACTATTATGTCGGCAGTCTGGCCTATGACGCGCGCGATTACGCCAATGCCCGAACCTATCTGAAGAACGCCATCGACCTTGGCCACCAGGCCGACAACCTCGAGCGACTCTATGCCGAGACCTATTTCGGCCAGGATCAGTTTGTCGAAGGCCTGAATGAGCTGGACAAGGTCATTGGAGATCGCGGGTCCGCAATCCCGGAAGATACCTATCGCCGGGCGCTGCAGGTCGCCTATGACGAGGAGATCAAGGACCAGATCGTCAAGCGGTCCGCCGATCTGGTCAAAGCCCATCCTGGAGAGGGCACCTGGAATACTTCGCTCCGGGTTGTGCTCGATTCCTTCGATTTCACGGCAGACGAATCGCTCGACCTGTTCCGGCTCATGCGCGTTACCAATTCGATGGAAGAGGCGCGAACCTATGTCGATTACATCGAAGCGGCCGATGCGCGTCGAATGGCCAATGAAGTCTTGCCCGTGATCGAGGAAGCGATCGCGCTGGGTCTGCTGAACTCCGAAGACGTATTCGTGAAGGAAGCGCGCGAGGTGGCCGCGGCACGGGCCGCCGAGGATCGCAATGCGGCCGATGAGGATGCGGCGAATGCTCGCACGGCAGCGGATTCACTGAGCGCGCGGGCGACGGCCGACAATTTCTTCTCGCTCGGCCGCTATGCCGATGCGGAAGAATTCTACCAGCTGGCGCTCGATCGCGGCGAAGACGCAAACCGGATGACCATGCGGTTGGCCGTGGCCCAGGCCATGCAGGACAAGTTTGACGAGGCGAAGGCCAATTTTGCCAAGGTCACCGGGAACCGTGCCTTTGTCGCGTCCATGTGGCTGGCCTATATCGACACGATGAGCTGAGACGCGTCGAATATTGCCCGATCCTGTGCGGCGCGGAGGGCAACTTCCGCGCCCATTTTTTGCCGCTAGCGCAGGCGCCGCACGTAGAGCTGGTTGTCCTTGAGCCGCTTGAGTTCGAAATTGTCGATCCCGCGGAACAGGTCGGATAGCCGTTTGAAGCCGTAGTTGCGTACGTCGAAACTCGAACGGTTTCCGGCGATCTGGCCGACTTCCTGCAGCTTGGCGAACCCGTCATCGTCGCGGTTCGCCGCCTTCCAGGCAGCGCCGAGCAGGTCGACCAGCTCGACGTCGACCGGTGTGCCCGTACTCTTGCCGTCCTCGGCCGCGGCGGTCTTGATCAGGCTGTCGACCTCGATGAAGCGGGTGCAGGCGGTCTTGAACGCCTCGGGCGCCTTGGCGCTGCCAAATCCGTAGACGATCAGCCCGTCCTGCCTGAGGCGAGTCACCAGCGGCGTGAAGTCGCTATCGGAGCTCATGATCCCGAAACCGTCTACCTTGCCGTCATAAAGCAGGTCGATCGCATCGATCGTCATCGCCATGTCCGTGGCGTTCTTGCCCTTGGTGAGGTCGAATTGCTGCTGCGGCTGCAAGCCGTAACGATGGGTGATCTGGTTCCACTTGGCGAGGGCGGGCTTGGCCCAATTGCCATAGGCACGCCGGATATTGACCTGGCCAAGCTCCGCCAGCACGGTAAGCACGGGGTCGATCCCGGCATGGCTCGCATTGTCGGCGTCGATCAGCAGCGCGATGTTCTTGAGCGGGGCTTCGGACATGGGCTGTTAGATGGTCCTCCTGCGCGCCGGTGGCAAGGGCGCGCCGGTTACAGGGCGGGACGGAACTTGTCCGCCTGCTCGTCAAGGATGTGGAGGATGCCATCGGAAATCGCGAAAAAGGCACCGCGCAGCGCCAGCTCGCCGGTCCTTTCCTTGCTTTTGACACATGGGAATGTGCGCAAGTTGCGCAGACTGACCCGCACGCCAGCGTGCTCCATCGCGCGCTCGGCATCGCGCCCCTCGGTGCCGAATTCTTTCACCACTGCAACGCGCGCATCGTCGAGCATGGCAATCCAGTCCGCGATGAAGCCGCCTTCGCCCGGCTCGGTCCCGTGAAGCTCCTGCGTGAGGGCGGCCTTGCAACCGCCGCACATGCCGTGCCCCATCACCAGGATTTCCTTCACCTTGAGTACCTGGACCGCGAATTCGAGCGCCGCTGACACCCCGTGGTGGCCCGGCGAAGTCTCGAACGGGGGCACCATCGCCGCGACATTGCGGACCACGAAGATCTCGCCCGGATCGACGTCGAAAATCTGGGCCGGGTCGACCCTGCTGTCGGAACAGGCGATCACCATCACACGCGGTGATTGGCCCTGTTTGAGCGATGCCCAGCGATCGTGCTGGGGATGCCAGCGATGTTCGCGAAAGCGCCGGTAGCCGCGGATCAATTCGTCGAGTTCGGGCGAGGAGGGAACGCTCATGGTCCGGCATTTGCCGCGCATGCTTGCGACTGGCAAGCCTCAAGCCTAGATGGTCCCCATGAATGATCTCGCCGCCGCACCGCGCCCCGAAAGGCAGCGAAAACCCGACTGGATAAGGGTCAAGGCCCCGGTCAGCGAGGGCTATCGCAACACGCGCGACCTGATGCGCGAGCTGAATCTCAATACGGTGTGCGAAGAGGCGGCCTGTCCCAATATCGGCGAATGCTGGAGCAAGAAGCACGCTACGGTTATGATTCTGGGCGACGTCTGCACCAGGGCGTGTGCGTTCTGCAACGTCAAAACCGGCATGCCCCGCGCGGTCGATCCGCTCGAACCCGAGCATGTCGCGATGGCGGCGGCCAGGCTGGGGCTCGAGCATATCGTGGTGACCTCGGTCGACCGCGACGATCTGCCCGACGGCGGAGCAGGGCAGTTTGTCAAGGTGATCGAGGCGCTGCGCCGGACCACACCGAAGACGACGATCGAGATCCTGACTCCCGATTTCCGTGGCAAGATGCGCGAGGCAGTCGAAGCGATCTGCCAGGCAGGCCCGGATGTCTACAACCACAATCTTGAAACGGTTCCGCGGCTTTACCCGACGATCCGACCGGGCGCGCGCTATTACGCTTCGCTAAGGCTGCTTGAGGAAGTCAAACGGCACGATCCGCTGATCTTCACCAAGAGCGGGATCATGCTGGGGCTGGGCGAGGAACGGCTCGAAGTTCACCAGGTGATGGACGACATGCGCAGCGCGGATGTCGATTTCATCACCATGGGGCAATACCTCCAGCCGACCCCCAAGCACGCGGCGGTGAAGGATTTTGTCCCGCCCAAAGTGTTCGACGCGTTTGGAGCCATCGCCCGGGCAAAGGGGTTCCTGCAGGTGGCATCGAGCCCGCTGACCCGTTCGAGCTACCATGCCGGAGAGGATTTTGCCCAAATGCGCGACGCCCGCGAAGCCAGGCTCGCCAAAGCCTAGCAATGCCGGGAATTCACGAGACCAAGCGGCTCCCTTACAGCGCCGCGCAGATGTTCGACCTGGTCGCCGATGTTGGCCGGTACGATGAATTCCTGCCCTGGGTCGTCGGCGTCAGGATCACATCGGACAGCGAAAGCGAGATGATCGCCGACCTGCTGGTCGGCTTCAAGGCGATGCGCGAGAAATTCACGTCGCGGGTACTCAAGGACCGCCCAAGCCGGATCGAAGTGATCTATCTCGATGGTCCGATGCGCGATCTCGACAATATCTGGCTGTTTCGGGACCTGCCGGAGGGTGGGTGCGAGATCGAGTTTTCGGTCCGCTTCACCTTCAGGAACCGGCTGTTCGAGGCCTTGGCCGGACAGTATTTCGACCGCGCCTTTCGAAAAATGGTTGCGGCGTTCGAGGCCCGGGCGGACGAGCTTTACGGCAGCAGCAAATCGAGCGCGACGAGCGTCGCCTGACGCCGCACACCCGCGCGGGTCGTCTCTTCGAAATGACGTTCATTGGGGATCGGATCGCCCATTCCCCTGACCGCCGTTGCAAACACCACCGTGCCGACAGGCTTCAATTCGCTGCCGCCGTCCGGGCCGGCAATCCCGCTGATCGCGACCGCCATGTCGGCCAGGCTGTGCTTGAGCGCGCCCTGGGCCATGGCGAAGACGCAGGCAATCGACACTGCGCCGAATGCCTCGATAATATCCTGAGGCACGCCCAGCAGTTCCTGCTTCGCCTCGTTCGAATAGGTTACGAAGCTCCGATCGAGCACGGCCGAAGAACCGGGGATCTCCGTCAAGGCGGCGGCGACCAGCCCGCCGGTACAGCTTTCCGCGAGCGCGACCGTGCGGCCGATTCTGGCATTTTCTTCGACGACCCGCTTCGCCAGGGAGACGATGTCTTCGGGAAGGAGGAAGTCCTTCGAACTACTCTTGCTTTCGCCAAACAGGGACAAGGTAAAGCTCCAGTCAGTGATCCAGGAGGATCGTTGCGGCGGCCTGCGCGGCAATTCCCTCTCCACGTCCCGTAAATCCGAGCCGTTCGGTGGTGGTTGCCTTGACGCTGACCAGCCCGATGTCGATACCGATCAGCTCCGCAAGCCGTTTGCGCATGGCGTCCCGGTGCGGGCCGATCTTCGGCTGTTCGCAGATGATTGTGAGGTCGACATTGCCGATACGATAACCGGCCTCGCCGACCAGCGCGACCGCATGGGCAAGGAACCGATCCGAGGATGCGCCCTTCCAGCGTGAATCGTGCGGAGAGAAGTGTTCGCCAATGTCGCCGGCGCCCGCCGCCCCCAGCAGCGCATCGACTAGGGCATGGATCGCGACATCGGCGTCGCTATGGCCTGAAAGGCCCTTGTCGTGCTCGATCCTGACCCCGCACAGCCAAAGCTCCTCGCCCTCGACGAGGCGATGGACATCGAAGCCGCTTCCGGTCCTGACGGCCGGCAGCTCGTCCGCAAAATCTTCGGAATAGGTCAATTTGCGCATCTTCTCGTCGCCGGCAACCAGCGCTACCTTCAATCCGGCCGCCATGGCAACCTGGGCATCGTCGCCGGCAATGGCGTCACCCTGCCACGACCGATGAGCTGCCAGGATATCCGGATAACAAAAGGCTTGGGGGGTCTGCACACGGCGCAGGTCTTCTCGCGGAGCTGAGCCGGCCATCACGCCACCGGCGTCCTGCGCAAGACTGTCGACGACCGGAAGCACGGGGATCGCGCCCGGCTTGCTCCCGAGTGCTTCCAGCAGGCGATCGATGACCGCGCGGGGAACATTCGGCCGTGCCGCATCGTGAATCAGCACCCTTGCCGGCATCGTATCGCCCAGGGCCTCCAAGGCGTTCCTGACCGACGATTGGCGCGTCGTGCCTCCCGCGACGAGACTTACATCGGCAATCCCGGCAAGCGCTTCGCGGGCAATTGCCTCCGCATTTTCCGGTATTGCCACGATAATCGGATCGGCACCGGCCGCCGACAAGGCTTCCACCGAATGGCGCAGCAGCGGCTTGCCTCGCCACCGCGCAAATTGCTTTGGAACCGGCTGCCCGGCGCGCATTCCCTGGCCGGCTGCGACGATCACAGCAGCGAAGCCGCGTGTTTGGGAATGGCCGGGACTGTCCATCGACGGCGCGCCTAACCGCTTGCGGGGGAGGGTGCAATCCACTATGCGCCTGCCCAAATTTTAGGCACACAACCCCGCAATGACCGAACCAGCCCATAGTCCGCGCCTCAAGCCAATCCAGGTCGGCGATGTCACGATCGCTTGCCCGGTGATCCTGGCCCCGATGACCGGGGTAACGGACTTGCCGTTTCGCAAGCTGGTGCGCCGGTTCGGCTCGGGGCTCAACGTGACCGAGATGATCGCCAGCCCGGCGGCAATCCGCGAAACCCGCCAGTCGATCCAGAAGGCGGCGTGGGATTCCACCGAAGAGCCCGTTTCGATGCAGCTGGTCGGCTGCACGCCATACGAGATGGGCGAAGCCGCGAAACTGAGCGAGGATCGCGGTGCGGCCATCATCGATATCAATATGGGCTGCCCGGTGCGCAAGGTGACCAATGGCGACGCCGGATCGGCACTGATGCGCGACCTTGCGCTGGCCGCCAGCCTGATCGAGGCAACGGTGAAGGCGGTGTCGGTTCCGGTGACGGTCAAGATGCGCATGGGCTGGGATCACTCCAGCCTCAATGCGCCCGAACTGGCGCATATTGCCGAAGACCTGGGCGCGAGGATGATCACCGTCCACGGCCGGACGCGCAACCAGATGTACAAGGGCCATGCCGACTGGGGCTTCATCCGCAAGGTCAAACGGGCTGTGTCGATCCCGGTGATCGTCAATGGCGATATCTGCAGCGAGGACGATGCTGCCCGTGCGCTCGACGAGAGCGGGGCGGACGGGGTGATGATCGGGCGGGGCGCATATGGCAGGCCGTGGCTGCTCGTGCAGGTGATGCACTTCCTCCAGACCGGCGAACGGATCGCCAGTCCGAGCTTCGACGTCCAATACGAAACCCTCGTCGAGCATTACCGCGGCATGCTCGAACATTACGGCGAAGAGGTCGGCGTCAAGATCGCGCGCAAGCATCTGGGATGGTACACCAAGGGGCTGCACGGTTCGGCCGATTTCCGCAACAAGGTCAATTTTATCGACGATGCCGGGCTTGTGCTGGAGGAACTGGAACGATTCTACGAACCTTTCCTGAGGCGCCGCGCCGCGTGAGCGAAGAGCCAAGGCCAAGGACCCAGCTCGCCAGCCTGCCGATGGCGGTGTTGCTGCTCGAGCCTGACCTCACGATCAACAGTGCCAATCCGGCCGCTGAGCAGTTGATCGGGATCGGGCTCAAAAAGCTGGCGGGACGCAATCTCAAGGACATCGCCAATTTCGGCGACGAGCGCTTCTACGAATGGCTCTCGCGCGGGGATGCCCAGCTTTCGGCGCATTCAGTGGCGACCCGGATTGGCGACCAACCGGAGCGGCAACTGGACCTGATGCTTTCTCCGGTCATCGGCCATGCCGGGTGGCAGATGCTGGCGATGCACGACATCGGCAGTTCGGAGACCCTGGGCGAGCGCGACGATCCCCCGCTTCGCGCGCCCGCCATCCTTGCCCATGAAATCAAGAACCCGCTCTCGGCGATCCGCGGCGCGGCCCAGCTCATCGGGCGCAAGATCGACGAAAAGGACAAGGCCCTGACCAGCCTCATCGCCGATGAGGTCGATCGGATCGCCAAGCTGGTCGACCGGATGCAGGACCTCGGCCGTGAGCAGCCCGAGCCGGTTGGCCCCTGCAATCTCCACGAAGTTATCCGCCGCGCGATCAGCGTGATGGAGGCGGCCGGCGAAACGCTGGGCGACAATGTGGTGCTGGTCGAGGAATTCGATCCCTCGCTTCCGCCGGTCCTGGGCAACGAGGATGCACTGGTGCAGGTGCTGATCAACCTCATATCGAACGCCCGCGACGCATGCAGGGACGCGGAAAGTCCCAGGATCGAGATCCGCACCCGCTTTGTCAGCGGGCTGGTACTCAACGCGATCCGCCTGGGGCGGCCGATCCGCCTGCCGATCGAAGTGCGGATCAGCGACAACGGACCGGGAATCGATCCGGCCCTGCGCGACCATATTTTCGAACCCTTCGTGTCGAGCAAGAAGAACGGGCAGGGCCTGGGTCTGGCGCTCGTCAATAAGCTCGTGCGCGACATGAATGGCCGGATCACGCATGAACGCGACGAGAAGCAGGGCTGGACCCATTTCAAGGTCCACCTCCAGCAAGCGAAATAGGATCGGGAAGGAATCGGGAATGCCCAAGCGCGCCCTGCTGGTAGAAGACGACACCTCGATCGCGCTGGTCACGACAGCCGCACTCGAAGACGACGGCTTTGCGGTCGACCGGTGCGATTCGATCGCCGGACGCGACAGGCTGCTCGCAAAAGGACGCTACGACGTCATGCTGACCGACGTCATGCTGACCGATGGCGACGGCATCGAATCCCTGGGGGAAGTGCATTCCGCGCATCCCGACATGCCGATCATCATCCTGTCGGCGCAGAACACGCTCGATACGGCGGTGCGGGCAAGCGATACGGGTGCGTTCGAGTATTTTCCCAAGCCGTTCGACCTCGACGAACTGGTCCGCGCGGCTCGCCAGGCCGCCGAAAGCGGCGATGGCGAACAAGACGAGACCGATCAGCCGGGTGACGGCCTGCCGCTGGTCGGCCGCAGCCAGGCGATGCAGGGCGTCTATCGCATGATCACCCGCGTCCTGCGCAATGATCTGACAGTGCTGGTGCTGGGCGAATCCGGGACCGGCAAGGAGCTTGTCGCCGAAGCGATTCACCAGCTCGGGCACCGCAGCAAGGGTCCGTTCGTCGCGGTCAATGCCGCCGCTATTCCCCGCGAGCTGATCGAAAGCGAGCTGTTCGGACACGAACGGGGCGCTTTCACCGGTGCGATCGGCCGGGCGATCGGCAAGTTCGAGCAGGCACATGGAGGAACGCTGTTCCTCGACGAAATCGGCGACATGCCGGCCGAAGCGCAGACCCGGCTGTTGCGCGCATTGCAGTCAGGCAGGATCAGGCGGGTCGGGGGAAGCGAGGAGATCGCCATCGACGTCAGGATCATCGCCGCCACCAACAAGGATCTCGCACCGTTGATCGAGGCCGGGCAATTTCGCGAGGACCTGTTCTACCGGCTCAACGTCGTCCCGATCCAATTGCCTCCCCTGCGCGAACGGGCGAGCGATATCGAAGCGCTCGCCAAGCATTTTCTCGCGCAAGCCGCCGAGGAAGGACTTCCGCGCCGCCAGTTCGACAGCGACGCGGTGGAGCTGCTTTCGCGCCACCCCTGGCGCGGCAACGTTCGCGAATTGCGCAATTTCGTCTACCGCGCGGCGCTGATGGCGCGCGAGGATGTGATCGATGCCGCCAGCGTCCAGTCGCTGCTTGGCCAGCGGCCCGGCGCGGCAACCGTTGCCGAAAATGTGGACTTCCAGACCGCGCTGCAGGCATGGCTGTCCGAGGAAAATCCGGCTGGCGGGACCCTATATCACAGCGCCTTGGCGGCATTCGAAAAGCCGCTTTTCGAGTACGCTCTCCGGCAGACCGGAGGCAACCAGCTGCGCGCTTCGCAGCTTCTCGGCATCAATCGCAACACTTTGCGCAAACGCCTCGAAGACCTCGAAATCGATCCGGATGGCTTTGTCCGGCGCAATTAGCCGCGAACCCACAGAAAAACTCTTGCAAATCTGCAACAGCCCCGTTGTAAAGGAGCAACGATGCCGGATCAGCCCCTGCCAGCAAGCCGCCGATGGTCCCCGCGATGGTTGCGGCGTGCGCTGGTAGGAGCGCGGCGGTCGAACATTTTCGGTTTGCTCGAATGGACCGCCGGCGTGGTGCTGGTGATCATGCTCGGTTTTAGCTGGCTGAAGCTGTCGGCATCGCCGCAACCGGGAGAGCTCGTTCCGTCGGGCCTGGCCGCCGCGCTGCTGGTGGGGACCTTGTTGCCCGCAATGGCGTTGCTGGTGCTGATAGGAAGGAGGCTGGCGCTGAAGCGTGCGGGTGAGACCACCGCGCGCCTGCATGTCCGGCTGGTATTCTTCTTTTCACTCGTTGCCGCGATCCCGACCCTGCTGGTGGCCATCTTCGCCTCGGTACTGTTCCAGTCGGGCGTAGAATTCTGGTTTTCCGACAATTCGCGCAGCATGCTCGAGAATGCGAATGAACTGGCGCGCGGCTATTACGACCAGAACCAGCGCGATGTCGAAAGCGAAACCATCACCATGGCCAGCGACATGCGTTTCGTCCTGCAGGAACATCCCACTACCAGCCCGGATTTCGAGGAGAACTACCTCTATCAGGTGGTGGGTCGCGAACTGAGCGAATCGGCGATCCTTCAGAAGGGCGCGGGCGGGAGCCTCAGTACCGCCGCCATTGTCGGTCCGGACGAGAGCTCCGCGCGCGATCGGGTCCCGAACGAATTCATCGAACGGCTCGAGGCCGGCGAACAGATCATCGTCTGGATCAGGGGCGACCGGATCGAAGCCGTCACACCGATCGATCGCGATGCCGGGATTTTTCTTTACACTGCCCGCGGCGAGGACACCAACCGGCTTGGCCTGTGGCAACAGGCCGAACAGGTCCTCGGCGATTACGACCTGCTGACGCAGAACGCACGGGCGCTGCAATTGCAGCTCAATTTCGCGCTGTTTTTCGTCTCCCTGGCACTGGTCGGCCTCGCGATCTGGTTCGCCCTGCGCTTTGCCGATCGCCAGGTCAGACCGCTGACCGAGCTGGTTTCGGCCGCGCGCGAAGTGGGGCAGGGCAATTATGCCTTGCGGGTCGAGGGCCGGACCGGCGCCGACGAGATCGGCCTGCTCAACCGCGCCTTCAACCGCATGACCGCCCAGATCGAACAGCAGACGGCCGCGCTGCTTGGCGCGAACGACCAGTTGACCGAGCGTCGCGCATTTATCGAAGCGGTGCTCGAATCGATCACCGCCGGGATTATCTCGGTCGACGACAAGGGCGAGGTCCAGCTGATGAACAGCTCGGCCCAAAAGCTCTTGCTCGACCGCGTCGGTCCGACGCCCGTCGGACTCAAACTGTCCGAAATCTCGCCCGATATAGCGGCAATGATCGAGGCAAAGCTGTCGAGCGGCCTGGTCCAGTATAACAAGGGTGGCGAGTTGCTGACCCTCGCCGTCAAACTGGCCCCGGCAACGGAAGGCCATGTGATCACGTTCGAGGACATCACCCGCCAATTGCTCGACCAGCGCCAGGCGGCCTGGTCGGATGTTGCGCGCCGCATCGCTCATGAGATCAAGAACCCCCTGACCCCGATCCAGCTTGCGACCGAGCGCCTCAGCCGGCGTTACCGCAAACAGATCGAGAGCGATTCCGAACTGTTCGAAGAGCTGACTTCGACGATTATTCGCCAGGTCGGCGACCTCAGGAAAATGGTCGACGAATTCAGTTCGTTCGCCAGGCTCCCCAAGCCGATCTTTCGCAAGGAAGACGCGGTCGACCTTGTTCGGCAGGCGCTCTTCCTGCAGGAAGTCGCACGCTCCGAGATCGACTATTCGTTCGCGGCCGAGGACGATATCGGCCTGATCGCGTGCGACCGGCACCAATTCGGCCAGGCAATGACGAATGTGCTCAAGAATGCCGCCGAGGCTGTCGACGCGCGATCGAAGGGCGCCGAACCCGATTACCGGGGCCGGATTTCGGTAACGGTCAGCGCCGATGACGATGCCCTGGCGGTCTCGATCACGGATAACGGTATCGGCTTGCCGGTGGATCGCGAACGGATCGTCGAACCCTATGTCACGACGCGCGAAAAGGGCACCGGACTCGGCCTCGCCATCGTCAACAAGATCGTCGAGGAGCACGGCGGCGAAATGACATTCTCGCCGGTCGATGGCGGCGGGACGAGGGTGGTGCTGCGCTTTGCCCGCGATCCACTGCAGGCCCGCAGCGGCAGCGAGGCCGCGGAATGAACGGACTATTCGAATTGGAGGTTTATTGATGGCTCTCGACATCCTTGTCGTGGATGACGAACGGGATATTCGTGAACTCGTTGCCGGGGTGTTGAGCGACGAAGGATATGAATGCCGCACTTCTGCCGACAGCACCTCCGCCCTGGCGGCGATCGACGAGAAGCGCCCCAGCCTGGTCCTGCTCGACGTCTGGCTCCACGGCAGCGATATGGACGGACTCGAAGTGCTCGACGCGATCAAGCTGCGCGAGCCGGAACTGCCGGTCATCATCTTCTCCGGGCACGGCAATATCGACACAGCGGTTTCCGCGGTGAGCCGCGGGGCGATGGATTTCATCGAGAAACCGTTCGAAGCCGAGCGGCTGCTTCACCTCGTCAGCCGGGCAACCGAAACCGAGCGCCTCAGGCGCGAGAATGCGCGCTTGCGCGAAGGGTTGGTGAGCAATGACGAATTTACCGGCAACAGTTCCGCGATCAACCAGGTGCGCGCAACGCTCAAGCGGGTAGCCAACACCGGCAGCCGGGTGATGATCAACGGGCCGGCGGGCGCCGGGAAGGAAGTGGCGGCGCGGCTGCTGCACAGCTGGAGCCAGCGGGCCGACAAGGCCTTCGTTATCGTCAATTCGGCACGCATAACTCCCGAGCGCTTCGAACAGGAATTGTTCGGCGAAGAGGCGAACGGGCAATTGGTGCGAGCCGGCCTGCTCGAACTGGCGGATGGCGGCACGCTCTATCTCGACGAAATCGCGGACATGCCCGAAAGCACCCAGGCCCGGATCTTGCGGGTCCTGACCGAGCAAAGCTTCGTGAGAGTTGGCGGCAATCGCCAGATCGGCGTCGATGTACGCGTGGTCTCATCGACCTCGCGCGACCTGGAACGGGAAATCGCCGAAAAGCGCTTCCGCGAAGACCTGTTTTACCGGCTCAATGTCGTCCCGGTGAAAATTCCGTCCCTGTCGGAACGGCGGGAGGATATCCCCGCGCTCGCCGAGCATTTCTTCACCCGCTACTCGGCGGAGCAAGGGATCAGGCCACCGAATATCACGCCCGAGGCCATGGCCGCCTTGCAGGCCTATGACTGGCCGGGAAATGTAAGGCAATTGCGCAACGTGATCGAGCGCACCGTTATCCTGACGCCACGCGAAGACCTTGGCCAGATCGATCCGGACATGCTTCCCCCCGAACTTTCGGGCGGAAATATCGGGGGCGATTCCGGAATTACCGCGCTCATGGGAGTTCCGCTGCGCGAAGCCCGCGAATGCTTCGAACGCGAATATCTGCGGATCCAGATTCGGCGCTTTTCGGGCAATATCTCGAAGACAGCAGGGTTCATCGGCATGGAACGATCTGCCCTGCATCGCAAGCTCAAGCTGCTCGGGATGGGCGATCGCAAGGGCGACGGCGAAAGCTGAAATGCGACATTCTTCTTCGCAGGTGCACAAAAACATTGCCGTGACGGAGAAACTGGACATATTGTTGAGCTTCTAACCGGTTGTACTCCCGATTCACGCCAAGTGCAGGGGAGGGCAACCAGATTGCGGGTGCACCATGCGTCCGCCAACAACAGGAGTCAGGAACATGACCGGAAAGACATTGTCGGCACGCCCGAAGCCTGCAGCGGAACCCGAAGTGGTCGCCGCCGGTACCAAGGGTCAAAGCCTGCAGGATGCATTCCTCAACCACCTGCGCAAGAACAAGACCTCGGTGACGATGTTTCTCGTCAAGGGGGTTAAGCTGCAGGGCATCGTGACCTGGTTCGACAATTTTTCGATCCTGTTGCGGCGGGACGGGCAATCGCAGCTGGTTTACAAGCATGCAATCTCGACCATCATGCCCAGCACGCCTGTCGATACCGGGCTGTTCGCCAGCAGCGAAGGCAGCAGGAAGCAGCGCCTGTTGCAGGATGTCTTCCTCGGCAGCGTGCGCGAAGCGGGCGTCAGCGTGACGATGTTCCTGGTCAACGGAGTGATGCTGCAGGGCCGGATCGCGGCTTATGACCTGTTTTGCATGCTGCTTGAGCGCGAAGGCTTCGTCCAGCTCGCCTACAAGCATGCCGTTTCGACGATCCAGCCGGCCGGACCGGTCGACCTGTCGGGCGACTGGGACGGGGAAGGCGAGGACGACTGAATTTCCTGGATGAAGCCGAAGGCGAGGTTACCCGCGGTGCACGCGCGGTAATCGTTTGCCCGGACATTCGCGGCCAGAGAACCGGAGAGGACGCACAGGCCAGGCTTGAGGAAGCCAAGGGACTGGCCAATGCGATCGGGATCGTGGTTGCGGACGGCTTTGTCGTGCCCATTCGCGACGTTCGCCCGGGAACCCTGTTCGGCGCCGGCCAGATCGATAAGATCGAGACAGCCTGCAATCGCGAAGATGCCGAACTCGTCATCGTCGACGGGGCATTATCGGCGATCCAGCAGCGCAATCTCGAGGAAAAGCTCAAGCGCAAGGTGATCGACCGGACCGGACTGATCCTCGAAATATTCGGCGAGCGGGCGGCCACCGCAGAAGGCCGGCTGCAGGTCGAACTGGCACATCTCGATTACCAGCAAAGCCGCCTGGTCAGGAGTTGGACCCACCTTGAACGGCAGCGCGGCGGTTTCGGATTCCTCGGCGGCCCGGGCGAAACCCAGATCGAGGCCGACCGCCGGATGATCCGCGCGCGCATGGGCCGGCTGCGCAAGGAGCTCGACCAGGTGCGCAAGACGAGGTCGCTCCATCGCGAACGCAGGGGCAGGGCGCCCTGGCCGGTGATCGCGCTGGTTGGCTATACCAATGCCGGGAAGTCGACGCTGTTCAATCGCCTGACCGGGGCGGATGTGATGGCGGAAGACCTGTTGTTTGCGACTCTCGATCCCACCATGCGTGCGATCGAGCTTCCCGGAGTGGAGAAGGCGATCCTGTCGGACACGGTGGGATTTATCTCCGACCTGCCAACGCAACTAATTGCCGCATTCAGGGCGACGCTCGAAGAAGTGACGGCCGCCGATGTCATCGTCCATGTCCGCGACATGGCCAACCCCTCGTCGGCCAACCAGAAGGCGCAGGTGCTGGAGATATTGAAGGATCTCGGGATCCTTGATGGCGAGGGCGGGGAAAGCCGGATTCCGATGATCGAAGCGTGGAACAAGTGGGACTTGCTCGCTCCGGAGCGCAAGGAGGAACTTGCCGACCTGGCCTCCAACGAAGCCCTGGTCGTGCCGATCTCGGCGGCAACCGGCCTTGGACTGGATGAATTGCTGCGAATGCTGGGCGACCTGCTGACCGGAAATGCGCGGGTTTACGAATTCGTCGTGCCGGCCAGCGACGGACAGCGGATCGCCTGGCTGCATGCGCATGGCGAAGTGCTCGACGAAAGCGAGAAGGCAACCGGCGACGGAGCTCCCGGCCTGCTGATCAAGGTCAAGCTCACCCCCAAGGAATTCGGGCGCTATTCGAGCCTGTGAACGCTTGACCCGGAAGTGTCGCTTTACGATGTTCGGCGAATGATCGAAGGGATCGTGACCGGCTACGAGGCGCATTTCGATTTCCCGCCATGGGAAGGGCCGCCGAGGCTCCCATTTCTGCTCGCTTCGGTCCCCCGCAGCGGCAGCACCTATTTCAGTCATCTCCTGTGGTCGACCGGTTGCCTGGGTGCGCCGCTCGAATACTGCAATTTCGAACCTGCCAGCCCCTATGGCGAAGCGCATGATTTTCCCGCGCGGCAATCTGAAATCTGGCACTCGGTGCTTGCCACGCGCACGTCTCCCAACGGTGTATTCGGGCTCAAGGCGTTCCCGATGCAGATGGAAGCGCTGGGTCAGGGCAATCCTCGGCTTGTCGGCGAAGTGATGCGGTTGCTGCTGGGAAAGGGGAGTCCCTCCAAGGTTGTCCAATTGAAGCGCAGGGATCGCAATGCCCATGCGATTTCCTATGCCCGCGCGATCCTGTCGGGCATCTGGCGCCAGGAGCAGGAGCGGGACGATCGGCCGGAGCCCGAATATTCGGAGGTAGCGCTGCGGAATGCGACGAAATTGATCGAGCAGCAGGAAGCCGCCTGGCAGGCTATGCATGCCGATCTAAAGCTTGATCCGCTGGTCTTGTGGTTCGAAGACGTGCTCGAAGATCCGTCCGGCGCGGTCGGCCGGGTAGCAAGCTATCTAGGTGTGGAAATCGATCCAGCGGCCGCAATCGAGGTGCCCGAGATTCGAAAGCAGTCGCAACTTGGCGCGCGCAAATGGGCCGCAGCGCGGCCCCCGACTTAGCGCTCCTGCGCCTTGACCTGCTGCCAGAGCTCTTCCTGCTGTTCGAGGCTCAGATCGGCGAAATTGCCTTCCGCCAGCGCCTCCATCTGCCTGAAGCGCCTTTCGAACTTATTGTTGGCCTCGCGCAGGGCGCTTTCAGGAGCGATGCCATGCGCGCGTACGAGGTTTACCGCGGCAAACAGCAGGTCGCCCGCTTCTTCGAGCTTCTTATCGGGTTGTGCGAGAGTCAGCTCCTCGATTTCTTCGACCAGCTTCGCTTTGGGGCCATCGAGGTCGGGCCAGTCGAAACCCAGCCTCCGCGCCCGCTTCTGGAGCTTTTCGGCTCTCAGTAACGCGGGAAGGGCCTTGGCCACACCATCCATGGCGCTGGCGGCTCCGCCCTCCCTCCTTTCCTCCGCCTTGAGCTCTTCCCATCCGGGTGAATTTTCGCCAGCGAATACATGAGGATGGCGGGATTCCATCTTGTCCGCAATCACCTGCGCGACATCGTGGAAATCGAAAAAGCCGGCTTCCTCGGCCATTCTTGCATGAAACACGACCTGGAAGAGCAGGTCTCCCAGCTCATGCTTGAGCTCGGCCATCTCTTTCCGCTCGATAGCGTCGGCGACCTCGTAGGCTTCCTCGATCGTGTAGGGTGCTATCGTTTCGAAGCTTTGCGCGACGTCCCATTCGCAGCCTCGCTCAGGGTCGCGCAGGCGCGCCATGATCCGGAGCAGGCGGGCGAGGGATTCAGGCATGGTTCGATTTGGTTTGCATATAGAATGATAATATATATTATGTTAAATTCAAAATGGCTTGGGCTTGCCGTTCTAGGTAACCAGCGAGATGAAGCCGGTCACTCCAGCGAAAATCGCGGCCCAGATCAACGCCATGAGAATTCCCTTCTTCCAGCTCAATCGATACGCAGCCAAGGCGCTGCCGGCCAGGACCAGCCAACCGAGCAAGGCTACAATCGAAATCCAATCGCCACTCATCAGGCAAAGACCTCAAGGCCGTCGAAACCGACCAGCACATTATCCGGCACCTCGGACTGCAAGGATGCGTAGTCCATGCTCTTGTCGAGATGCGTCAGAATTATCCTCCCTGCGTCGCATTGAGCACCAAGTTCGAGCGCCAGATCGAGATTGGCATGCGTCGGGTGCGGCTCTCGCCGCAGGCAATCGCTAACCAGGATATCGACACCTTTGAAAAGCTCGATCATGGCCTTCGTAACAGAGCTGAAGTCAGTCGCATAAGCAATTGATTTACCGTCTGCATCAAAGCGGAACCCGGTCGTCTCGCTCGGCCCGTGCGGCATCTGGACCCAGCCGAAGCCAAAGCCCGCATGCATGGATTTGCCGTTGAGAACTTCCAGGTCGACAATGGTCGGATAACCAAACTGTCCCGAAAAGACGTAATCGAAGCGCTTGCGTAGCCTTTGTGCAGCCTCAACCGAGGCAAATCCCGGCAATGGCGCCGAACGGCCATAGCGCAACACCCGCAAATCGTCGATCCCGTGGCAATGATCGGCGTGGTCATGTGTCCAGAACACGCCATCGATCCGATCGATCCGGTTATCCAGCAGCTGTTGCCTCAAATCGGTCGACGTATCGACCAGAAGCCGCGATCCGGCATCGTTTTCAACCATGATCGAGACACGGGTCCGGCGGTTTTTCGGCTCGTTCGGGTCGCAAGCTCCCCAATCCCAACCCACTCGGGGTACACCGGTCGATGTGCCCGAACCCAGGATCAGGACTTTCACGCGGCGGCCTTGCTAAAGAGTCCGAAGAAATTCCTGGTGGTGTTCTCTGCAAATGCTGCGAAGCTTTCTCCGCGCAATTCGGCCACAAACCGCGCCGTATCGGCTGTAAACGCAGGCTCACAAGTCTGCCCGCGATGCGGAACCGGCGCCAGGAACGGGCTGTCGGTTTCGACCAGTATGCGTTCCGCCGGCAATTCTGCCGCAATTTCCTGCAGTTCCTTCGCGTTCTTGAAAGTCACGATGCCCGAAAGCGAGATCGAAAGGCCCAATTGCAGGACCTGTTTCGCGAAATCGGCAGAAGCTGTGAAGCAATGGATCAAGGCCGGGAAGGCGCCCTTCCCCGTCTCCTCTTCGAGAATGGCCAGCGTATCCTGTTCCGCATCGCGGGTATGGATGATGAGCGGCAGGCCGGTTTCGCGCGCGACCCCAATATGCATACGGAACAGCGCCTTTTGCGTCTCGCGATCGGAATGGTCGTAATAATAGTCGAGCCCAGTCTCGCCGATCCCGATGACCCTGGGATGTTCGCTCGCCTCGAGCAGCGCGGCCGCGCCGAGGTCGGCATGCGCATCGGCCTCATGCGGATGGATCCCGACACTTGCCCAGACATCCGCTTCGCGCTCGGCAGTGCCGACGACCCGATCCCATTCGTTTCGCCTGGTGGAAATATTGAGAAATCCGCCAATTCCGGCTTCCCTGGCACGGGATAGCACCCCCTGCTGGTCTTCCACCAGGCCCTTGTATTCAAGATGACAATGGCTATCGACCAGCATCAGGCGGCGGCCTCGGGCGGCTCAAGCCGGGGAAACAACGGAACCGGCGGAGCGATCGTGCGGTGTTGCTCGACGAGCGGCGAATACCAGTGCTCCCCGATGCCCTTGTAAGTCCGGTTACCGGGCGGAACCCCGATCATGTCGAGCACCTTTTCCGCGCTGGACGGGATCACCGGGGAAATTGCCACCGCCAGTTGCGCGATGCAGATGACCAGCGTCGCCAGAACCGTGTTCATGCGTTCGGGATCGGTCTTGCGCAGGGCCCATGGCGCCTGCTCGTCGATATAGGCATTGCAGGCGAACACGGCCTGCAGCCAATGGTCGACCGCCTGATGCAGCGCGAGCGATTCGAACGCGGCGGGAATCTCGTGGCTGACCGCCCTTCCGATTGTCTCGAACAGGGCGGTATCTGCCGCGTTGTGGCCGTAAATGCCCGGAATGTGCCCGCCTTCGACGTTCTTGGCGATGAAACCCAGCACACGCTGGACAAGGTTGCCGAAAGCGTTGCCCAGCTCGCCGTTCGCCCGCGTGACCAGGCCTTCCACCGACCAGCTGCCGTCCTGCCCGAAGCTGACCTCGCGCAGCAGGTAATAGCGCAGCACATCGACACCGTAGGTTTCGGCCAACGCCACAGGATCGGTCACATTGCCGAGCGATTTCGATTCCTTTTCGCCCTTGTTGAGCAGGAAACCGTGACCAAACACCTGCTTCGGCACGGCAATTCCTGCGCTCATCAGGAAGGCCGGCCAATAGACCGCATGAAACCGAACGATATCCTTGCCGATCAGGTGCAGGTCGGCCGGCCAATAGCGCTCCATGTCGGGCGTCTCTTCGGGATATCCCAGGCCGGTAAGGTAATTGGTCAGCGCATCGACCCAGACATACATCACATGGTCCGCATGACCCGGAACCTTGACGCCCCAGTCGAAACTGGTCCGCGAGACCGACAGGTCGCGCAAACCGCCTTCGACAAAGCGCATCACTTCATTGCGGCGGCTTTCGGGCTGGATGAATTCCGGATGCTCGCGATAAAGCTTGAGCAGCGGCTCCTGGTATTGCGAGAGCTTGAAGAACCAGCTCTCCTCTACTGTCCATTCGACGGGCGTTCCCTGTGGTGAGAGCCTTTCCCCCGCACCCCCGTCACCTGGTTCGTCGACCAGCTCGCTTTCGTCGTAATAGGCTTCATCGCGAACCGAATACCATCCTTCGTAGCGATCGAGATAGAGATCGCCATTCGCCTCCATGGCTCGCCAGATCGCCTGGCTGGCCAGGTGATGCTCGGGCTCGACGGTGCGGATGAAGCGATCGTAGGACACGTTCAGCCTGTCGCACATGGAGTGGAACAGGGCGGACATTTCATCCGCCAGTTCGCGCGGCTCCTTCCCCAGGTCCCGCGCCTTCTGCGCCATCTTGAGGCCGTGCTCGTCGGTGCCGGTCTGGAACCGGACGTCGCGCCCGGCAAGACGATGATAGCGCGCGATCACATCGGCCGCGATCGCCTCATAGGCATGGCCGATATGCGGCGGGCCATTCGGATAGGAAATGGCGGTGGTGATGTAATAGGGATCGGCCATGCCGGTCCGTGGCCTTTCTAGGGCTGGAATCGAGTTCAGGCCATTTCCCTAGGGGCAGCCGCCGAGGCGAGCAAGGTGCCGATTTCCATGACCAGCAATCCCGCGTCGAAATTATATGTCGGCGCCTGCGCGGAAAGCCGGTTGAGTTCGCTGTGGGCGTGGATGATTCCGGGAAGCCGGCGTTTTGCCGCCACTCGCATTTCCCGACCTACGACCGAGCGGGCCAACTCGATCGCGGCCAATTGCCGCTCACGCGTCGGTCGCTGTCCGATCGCGTCCGCCAGCGCCCCGCGCAAGGCGAAGCCGGCGTCTCCCTTGCCGAGGATTTCGAGCATCAGCCGATGAAGCGGAGCGAGATCCTGCTCGACGAATTCCAGCGCCACGCCGGGTGAGCCTTCGGCTGCCCGGACAGCCAGGCTTCGGATGTCCGGACTTGCCTTCGGAGCCGTCGTTTCAAGGTATTGGCCGACCTCCTCATCGGTGGCCCTGGAAAAGCCCAGCAGGCGACAGCGCGACCGGATTGTCGGCAGCAATCGGCCGGGCCTGTGGGTCACGAGCAGGAAGAAGGTCCCGGCCGGTGGCTCCTCCAGGCTTTTCAGGAGCGCGTTTGCGGCGTTCTTTTCAAGGTCGTCGGCAGCAGGAATGACAATTGCGCGGCGGGGGCCCAGGGTCGGCCGGGTTGTGAGCCGCTGCTGCATTTCGCGGATCTGGCCGACTGTGATGTTTCGCTTCAACTCGAAGGGTTTCCCTTCGTTGCGTTTTCTTTCCTCCTTTTCGTCCTTCGGAAGATGCGTGAGAAGCAGGATGTCCGGATGGTCCTTCGGTTGGTGAGTTCCCTCCACCGCCACCAGTTCGCGAGCCGCCGAAAGAGCGAATGCAACCTTGCCCAGGCCGCGCCTCCCGGCCAGCAGCCAACCATGGTGCAATCGCGGCCCCGACAATGCGGCGCGCCACTCGCGAAATGCCCGGTCGTGTCCCGAATGGAAGGGGCCGGTCATGCTCGAGATTCCAGCAGCGGCTCGACCGCCGCCATGATCCGGGCATGGATTGCATCGGGCCCGGCATTGCCATCGATGGTCACAAACCGGGCAGGTTCGGACTTGGCGAGTTGGCGGAAGGCGCTTGCAACCTTCGCGTGATAATCCTGACCGCGGCTTCCGATGGCGTCGCTGCCTCCCCCGTCCCTCGCATTGACACGCGAATCGGCAACATCCGGAGGAATATCGAGCAGCAGGGTGAGGTCAGGCAACAGCCCCTGACTGCCGACTTCGTGGAGCGAAAGTATTTCCGCATCGGACAATCCGCCTCCCCCGCCCTGATAAGCCCGGGTTGAGTCGATGAACCGGTCGCAGATGACCCATTTCCCTTCGTTCAACGCGGGATCGATGAGTTTCGCAACGTGATCCGCCCGTGCCGCCGCAAACAACAGCGCTTCGGTCCGGGCATTCCAGCCACCCGCATGCGCAACTTCACCTGGGGGTTGGAGCAACAATTGCCGGATTGCTTCGCCGCCCGGCGTTCCTCCGGGTTCCCGGGTCAGGAGCGTTGGTATGCCGCGAACATTCAAGGCGGCTTCGAGAAGCCTGGCCTGGGTCGATTTTCCCGCCCCTTCCCCGCCCTCGAGCGTAATGAACCTGCCCCGCTTCATCCGAAAATGCCAAGCACGCCGTTGACAACCCTCTGCAGCGGATTGGCGACCTCCACATCGGTCTCCGGCTTGAGCGGAATTCGATATGGCTCCATCCCTTCGACCGCAATTTCGAGCTCTGCGATCGTATCCGAGCTTGTGAACGGCGCGACGATCGGTCCTCGATATCGTACCTTCAAATCGATTCTTGGATCGACCCCTTTTGGAAAAGTCACCGACACTCCGCCGGGCGCGACCAATCCGATGTGCCGATAATTGCCGTTCTGGACTTTTGCGGAGGTCACGATCTCGTCTGCCTGGAACAGCCTCCGGACTTCGAAATTCCCGAATCCCCATTCGAGATAGTCGCGCGCAAGGCGCGCGCGCAATCGATCGCCCTCGACCCCCGCCAAAACCATGGCGAGCCGCCTGCCGCCACGTTCGGCACTGCCGAGAAAAGTGTACCCGGCTTCACGCGTATAGCCGGTCTTGATCCCGTCCGCCCCGGGAACAACCCCGGTGATCGGATCGTGATTGGGCTGGGTTATGCCGTTGTAGGTGAAACCCGGCTTGCCGAAATAGCGCCGGTAAAGCTGCGGATGGCGTTCGATCATGGCGTCCGCGAGCTTCACCAGGTCTTCGGCGGTGACGAAAGTATTGCCCTCATCCGGCCATCCATTCGGCGTGCCGAAATGGCTGTCATTCATGCCGAGCTTGCGCGCCGTCGCGTTCATCATCGCCACCCAGTTTTCGACCGATCCCGCCCCGGCAATGGCGAGCGCGATAGAACCATCATTAGCTGAAACAGAGGCAATTCCGCGCAGCAGCAATGCAACCCTGACATGGTCGCCTGCTTCCAGGAACATGGTCGAACCCTTACCCGACCATTCCTTTGCGGTTTCCTCGGTCACCACGACATTCTGATTCTCGTCGAGCTTGCCTTGATCGATCAATTCGAATGCAAGGTAGGCTGTCATTACCTTGGTCACCGATGCGGGAACGAAGCGCCTTGCGGCCTCGCGCGAGTGCAGCGGCTGGCCGCTCTCCAGATCGACGAGCAGCGCGACCGGGGCCTCGCTTGCGGCAGGTGGGCCCGGACTTGCGGCCAACACCGTCCGCGAAGCAAGGAATGCTCCAAGGTACAGCGCCAAGGCTATTGCAGATTTGTGCTTCAAGCGCGAATTCGCCCCATGCTTGCCAGAATTGCCGACATGGAGGACACTGCCCCTGTACCGCCGGGAATTCCAGCGATTACTGAACGATTTCGTCAGCCAGCAAGCCGACGCTTATGGCGTAATAGTTCGAGCAATTATATTCCAGGATCACGCGGTAATTGCCGGTCAGGAGCCAGGCTGGGGTCCCCGGTCCGTCCGGTTGGAACACGCTTGCCATGACATCCTCGCCAATGATTCCTTGCGGAATCACACCGAGGTCCCGCCATTCGCTGACAGACTTCCACACACTGTGGCGCTCGTGCACCCGCGGGCAGACCGGCGAGACGATCTTGCTCGCATAGGCCCCGGTGTCGAAACCGGCGGGAAGCCGGGCCTCGACCCCCCATGGCTGGCCGCTGCGCCAGCCCGCATCCTTGAAATAGTGCGCAATCGAATAGAGCGTATCCGCGCGGCTGTTCCAGATGTCGGCCTTGCCATCGCCATCGCCATCGATCGCGAGTCTGAGATAGACGCTCGGCAGGAATTGCGGATTGCCGAAAGCTCCGGCCCAGCTCCCGGTCAACTGCGATCGGGCAAAACCGAGATCGGCGATCTTGAGCAAATCCACGAATTCGGTTTCGAACAGGTCGCGCCTGCGCCCTTCCCAGGCAAGCGTCGCCAGGGAACGCGCGAGATCGAAATCGCCCATGAACCCGCCGTAATTGGTCTCGTGTCCCCAGATCGCGATCAGCACCTGGCCGGGCACTCCGTAATCATATTCGATCTGCCGGGTGATCGGCCTGGTATTCTCGTACATGCGCTGACCGCCGGAAATCCGGTTCCGATCCACATGGTCGCGAAGATAGGGCGCAAGGAGCGGAAACCCGATGTCCGGTGCCGGCGTGCCGGGCTGCCCGCGATCGAGGCTGATCACCCGTTCGTTCGGGGTCAGCCCCGCGGTCATACGGCTTATGGTGGCCTCGCTGACGCCCTCTGCCCGCGCGCGCGCCGCAAGGACCGCGACATATTCGTCGAAACTGTAGGCAATTGGACCTGCCGCAGGATCCTGTGCGGCGGCCCCGGACATCGGCACGCTCAACGCGGCCAATGCGGCGAAACCGTAAAATCGGGTCTTCAAACGCATGGCGCCAGTGTGTCGAATTCCAGGCCTCGCGCAAGCCTGTTGCGGCGGGCCGATGGCAGAAATCCGCAGTTTTCGATTAGGTCATGCTCCCGGAGGCGGGCCTTCGAATGGCGGGAAACCGCAGCGCTCGATTCCCTGGCAATTGGTCACGGTATGAATATTGGTGATCTTGCCGTTCCTGACCCTGAACATGTGACTGTCCGGCAAGCCGTCTTCGCCACCGAATTCCAGGAACACCGACACGGCCCCGAGCGTCTCGTCGACCACATAGCGCCGCTCGACCAGGTCGATCCCTTCGGGAATGCCGACATCGCAGCTGTCGGTGTCCTCGCCCTTGCCCGTGTAAAGCCCGCCTTCCAGCCTGCGGCACGGCGTGCCCCACGGAACTTCGACCGAATTGTCCTTGAACTTGTCGAGATAGGCATCGGCCGCGGCAATGATTGTTTCGCGGGAATCGCGCTCGGCCTCGGGAATGACCGACCAGTCTTCCGCCGCGGCATATTCCAGCGTCTTGGCGGCATCGAACAGCCAGTCGCCCGGCCGGTTGGTGATATTGTCGATCTTGCCCACGCTGCCGTTAAAGCCGAAATGGGTCAACTGGGTAGCCAGCACCAGCGGGTCATCCGGATCGTTGACCACGATTTCCACGAACGCCATGCACTGGGTCGTATCGAGCAGCTGGAACGACCGGTCGATTTCGCGCGGCTTCGTAAAGAACCCCGTCAGCGTGGCCAGCTTGAAATTCTCCCAGTAATCGACCCACTCGCCCATCGCCATCGGGAAGGGACTGCCCTCGCGAACCGCCTGGACCCAATTGTCCGCTGTCACGGCAAGGTCTTCCCTCGAACAGGCGCCCTGGGCGGCAGCCGGAGTGGCGGTGGCGGCGAGTGCAATGCCGCCGATCGTGCAAGCAAGCAGGCGCTTCATGTTCATTCCTCTCACAAGTCCGGTTGCATGTCCGGGTTATCTCTCAACATTTCCTCGAATGGCGGAAAACCGCAATTAACGTCCTCGAGGCAATTGGTTACCGTGTGGATATAGCGGATCTTGCCGTCTTCGATCCGGAACAGGTGACTGTCGGGCCGTTTGTTCTGGCCGAATTCAAGAAACACGTCGACCGCGCCGATCGTCTCGTCGACCACATATTGACGGTTCACCAGGTCGACATTGTCGGGAACGCCGACATTGCAGCTGTCGTCCGGCCGGTTGCGCCCGGTATAGATCCCGCCTTCAAGCCGCGCACAGGGAGTGCCCCATGGAACTTCGACGCTCTTGTCCTTGAACAGGTCGAGATAGGCGTTGGCGGCGGCGATCAGTTCTTCGCGGGTGTTGCGTCGCTCTTCCGGGATCACCGACCAGTCTTCCTGGCTGGCATAGCGATAGGTCGCATCGGCGTCGAACAGCCAGTCATCCTTGTCGGTGGTGATGTTCTTGATCGTGCCGACGCCGCCGCCCCAGCCCGAATTGATCTGGGTCGCCATGACATAGGGGTGTTCGGGATCGGTCATGACCGTTTCGATGAAGACCATGCATTGAGTCGTATCGAGCAGTTGCAGGTTCCAGTCGACCTTGCGCGGCTTGGTGAACAGCGCGGACATCGATCCAAGCTTGAAATTCTCCTGGTAATCGACCCATTCGCCCATCTGCATTTCGAACGGGCTGCCCGCCTCGAGCGCCCTGACCCAGTCGCCCGCCATGTCCGCCAGTTGCTCGCGCGTGCAGGCGCCCTGGGCCGCGGCCGGACTGGCGGCGGCAAGTGCAACCGCGGCGATGGCGCTCGATAAAAGAAACCGTTGATGTCGCTTCACGATAATCTGCCTCTCCCAATGGTTTGATCGACGCCTGTGGCGTTCGGGATCGATGCTATCGGCATATGCCCCGCCTGTCACGAGGTGACAGAACGGATTTCCCGCGCTAGCGGGTCGGCAACGGACAGGTGGCAGAGCGGTTGAATGCAGCGGTCTTGAAAACCGCCGTGGGTGCAAGCCCACCGTGGGTTCGAATCCCACCCTGTCCGCCATCGTTGCACGCCGCAGGCGTGAAGCGATGGTGGATCGCGGTGCGGTGGACGAACCCATGGTTCGGAAGCGAAGCTGGCCGAAGGCCAATCCCACCCTGTCCGCCAAAGTTCCGAAATTGGTAGACTTCCATCCTCACCGGTAAGGTTAATATGAATTCAATTGAATTCGACTAGCTGGACCCGATGGAAACGGGGCGACTGACCGGGCTGGATGCGCTGCGCGGCATGGCTGCCCTTGTCGTGCTCGTCTATCATGCCACGCGCCATTTCCTAGGTGACAGCTATCCGCTCGCGGGCGGTCTGGCGGTCGATTTCTTCTTCATGCTGTCGGGCTATGTCATGGCCCGGACCTACGAGGCGCGAATGGGCCAGGCGCTGTCTGCCGTCCAATTCCTCAAGATGCGCTGGAAGCGCTTGTGGGGCACGGTCGCGATCGGCACGGTGATCGGGTTCGTCTTCGTGGTTTCGTTCAGGCCGGCGACAGAACAGCCGCTGATCTTGCTGGCACTGGGCCTGATGTTCCTGCCTTCGCTCGATCGGCTTTCACTTTACCCGCTCAATGGTCCGGCCTGGTCGATCTTTTTCGAACTGTTCGCAAATTTCGCACACGCCTTGTCACTGCGACGATGCTCGAATGCCGGGCTGCTGGCCATCGCGGTCATTGCGCTGGCGACGACCGTCTGGCTTTCGCGTGACCATGGCGAATTTCCCGGGGGAGTAAGGGGCTGGTCCTTCGTTGTCTGCTTTTTTAGGGTCCTTGCCCCCTATGCGATCGGGATCGTCCTGTTCCGCATGGTCCGTGACAGGCGCCTTCTCCGCTTTTCTCCGCTCGCGCTCTATTTCCTGCTTCCGGCCGTGCTGGTGATCGGAAGCGGTCTCAACCAGCTCCTGTTCGGCGCGCTGTTCGTCGCGGTGCTATGCCCGCTGATCATGCTGGCCGGGATTTCGACCGAAGCGCGGTTTGGCGCATTCTTCGGCGCGATCTCGTTCCCGCTCTATGCGATCCATGATCCGGTCCTGATTCTGGTCAAGGAGCTGGGCGGCGGAATGGAGGCAGGACTCGCCGTTTCGATCGCCGCAGCGATCGGCGTAGCGTTCACCAGACCCGCGATCGCGACCACCAGGAGAATGGCCTGGTCGCGCTGACCGGCCAGGATGCGCACCACCCGGCCCGGGCATTCGCTCTCGCCAGTCCGTATTCATGATTGTCCGGGCCTCGAATGCCCCTATGAATGTAATTCAACAGCTTGCTCGCATTCCCGGTCGGAGAACGGCACTTGGCATCACAAACTCCCGGCGCATCAGCGCGTCTCGTATTGAGCGAAAGCAGGCGGCTCCGCTTCATCAGCATGACCGTTTTCTATCTCGCGCAGGGCCTGCCGATCGGGCTGTTCCTGACCGCTGTTGCCGCCTGGCTGGCCGACAATGGTCGGTCGGCGGATGAAGTCGCCTGGGTGGTGGGCATGACCTACATGCCGTGGAGCTTCAAATTCATCGCGGCCGCGATCATGGATCGCTACACCTTTCTCCCGATGGGGCGTCGGCGGGCGTGGCTGATCCTGTCGCAAGCGTTGATGCTGGTTGGATTTGCCGTGGTTGCGGCAATCAGCCCGACCCCGGAAGACGCTGTACTTATCGCCGTTCTTGGCCTTGTCGTATTCACCGGCAGTGCCGTCCAGGATGTGGCGGTCGATGGCCTGGCGGTCGATATCCTGCCCGAAGACGAGCAGGGTCCCGCCAGTTCCTACATGTTTGGTGGCCAGGCACTGGGTATCGCAGGCGGTGCGGCAATCGGCGGCATTCTGCTGCAGGAATACGGTGCGACTGTCGCCTTCCTGGCGTTCATGCCGCTCAATATGCTCTTCCTGTTGCTCGCGATCGTTCTGCGCGAACGGCCGGGCGAACGCATGTTGCCATGGTCGAAGGGCGAGGCTTCGCCTGAAGCGCTCGAGAAGCACGGTATTAACTGGGTCCAGATCTTCAAGGTCACATTCCGGTCGCTGATCAAGCGCGACAGCATCCTGCTGGTGGTAGCCAGTGGGCTGGGTCGCGCGGTGGCCGGCGCCTTCACCGCATTCTGGCCGGTTTTCGCCACCACCCAGGCGGGCTATTCGACCAGCGCCTATTCAGGCATGTTCGCGACAATCGGCCTGGTCACCTCGATCGCCTGCATGTGGATCGGCGCGGCCCTGATCCGCCAGCTCGGACCACGGCTGTCCTGCATCGTCACTTTTGCCGGATACGGGATCATCGGGGTCGTCTACCTGCTTTCGCCCGGGATCGCGATGATCGGCTATGTGTTCGTGATCCTGACTATCTACTGGAACGCGACCGATACGCTGACCACGATCAGCGGCAATCCCCTCAGGATGCGCCTGTCGGACAAGCGCGTCGGCGCCACCCAGTTCACGATCTACAATTCGCTCGGCAACCTGCCGGTTCCGGTCGGCGCTTCGATCTTCGCCTGGGCCTATGGCGATGGCGGGGTGGCGATGCTGATGCCGATCCTGATCGTGATGACCGTGTTCTCCGGCGGCATCTTCGCGTTGATGCGGATCGGCGGGAAGGCCCTGCCGGGGGACCTGGAGCATTTCGGCGAGCCGCAGCCCAGGCTGGACTAGGACCGCGTTCACCTCAGATATGCAGCGACCTGCCGTAGGCGCCGAGCAAGATTGCGCCCATGGTTGGCCAATCTTGGCGTTAAATTTGGCCTAAATGTTTGCCCTGACTCCAGCGCGTTTCATTTGTCCGATAATAATGCACTGCGCTTCCCATTGTAGTTGGCCCAAATCGACGTCGCCGTCAGCCACGACAACGCCTTTGACCTCAAAGACATCTCCGCAGCTGTCGGTAAAGCTCAATCTGTAAGTGCCTGGGCGCAGTTTGTGGACGTCGAAGCGCCGATCTTGCCCGATGTGCAGGCCTGCGCTTTCGCCATTTTCGGAAACTATTTCGGCTCGGACCACATAAGGATAACGCGGTGCAACACCGGAGATGTTGTGGCCGTCGGCAATCTGACCACCTGGCGTCGTTTGACACGCAGCTGCCAGCAACGACAGTGATGCACCGGCGCATGCGAACAAGATGCGAGCGTTCGGGTGTGCGCCATCCGCAGTCTTGATCCTTCCTTCTGGATCAACTTCCGCCCTAACGCAGAGTTTTTCCCCGCTGTCGAGCATGCGTTCAGTTTCGTCCGTCGTCAGTAGAGACAAGTCGTGGACGTTAGTGTCGCATGTCGTGCAATGGCGACTGCAACCTTGATTCGTCATTTCCTCCCAGGATTCGCTACAGGGGGCGGGAAACTCTACCTTCAAGTCGCTCTTCATTGCACACCTCCCAACTTCCAGTGCCTAAATATGCAGCGCCCGGCCATAGGCGCCGAGCACGCTCTCGTGCATCGCTTCGCTGATCGTCGGATGCGGGAAGATCGAGTTCATGAGTTCGGCTTCGGTGGTTTCGAGCGTCTTGCCGACGACATAGCCCTGGATCATCTCGGTCACTTCCGCGCCGACCATATGCGCGCCGAGTAGCTCTCCGGTCTTGGCGTCGAACACCGTTTTCACGAAGCCCTCGGCCTCGCCCAGCGCGATCGCCTTGCCATTACCGATGAAGGGGAAGTTCCCGACCTTGACCGCGTAACCGGCCTCCCTGGCCTTGGCCTCGGTCATCCCGACCGAGGCGATCTGCGGATGGCAATAGGTGCATCCGGGAATGTTGTTGCGGTCGAGCGGGTGCGGGTGGACCTCCTTGTTGCCCAATTCCTTCGCGATGCTTTCCGCCACGATCACGCCTTCGTGGCTCGCTTTGTGCGCCAGCCACGGGCCGGGCACGCAATCGCCGATCGCCCACAAGCCCTTGGTCTTGGTGCGGCCATAGGGATCGATCTTGATGAAGCCGCGATCCAATTCGACCAGCTTCTCGAGGCCGATATTTTCGGTGTTGGGGACGATCCCGATGGCGACGATGCAGTGGCTGAATTCGCCCGAGGTGACCTTGCCGTCCTTGCCCTTGATCTTCGCCGAGACGCCCTTGGCACCGAGTTTGAGTTCCTCAACCCCAGCCCCGGTCATGATCGTCATGCCCTGCTTGGTAAGCGATTTTTCGAGGAAGGTGGAGACGTCTGCATCCTCGACCGGGACGATCCGGTCGAGCATTTCGACCACCGTCACTTCGGTGCCCATATCGTTGTAGAAGCTCGCGAATTCGATCCCGATCGCACCCGAGCCAATCACCAACAGCTTTGACGGCATTTCCGGCGGGGTCATGGCATGGCGATAGGTCCATACGCGCTTGCCGTCGGCCGGCGCGAAGGGCAGGTCGCGCGCCCGCGCGCCGGTCGCGACGATGATGTGCTTGGCGGTGAGCTTTTCTTCGCCCTTCTCGCCTTTGACCGTGAGGCTGGTCGGGCCGGTCAGCGTACCCTCGCCCATATGGACGGCAATCTTGTTCTTCTTCATCAGGTGCGTGACGCCCTGGTTGAGCTGCTTGGCCACCCCGCGCGAGCGCTTGACCACGGCTTCGAGATCGGCCTCGATCCCCTTGGCGGTCAGGCCGTAATTCCCGGCATGCTGCATGTAGTGATAGATCTCGGCCGAACGCAGGAGCGCCTTGGTCGGGATGCAGCCCCAGTTGAGACAGATTCCGCCGAGCAGTTCGCGTTCGACAATCGCCGTCTTGAGCCCCAGCTGCGCGCAGCGGATCGCGGCGACATAGCCGCCGGGTCCCGAACCGAGCACGATCACGTCATAGGCTTCAGCCACTTCAACTACTCCCGCGTATTGACCGGTCGCGGCCGGCCCTGCTCATCGATAGCCACAAAGGTGAATTTGGCTTCGGTCACCTTGATTTCTACTTCGCCATGCCGTGGGCGGCTCCATGCCTCGACCGCGATGGTCATGCTGCTGCGGCCGACCCGTTCGATCTCACAATACACCGAAACCTCGTCACCGATTTTGACCGGCTCATGGAATTGCATCCCGTCGATCGCAACCGTGACCGCCCTGCCCTTGGCCCTGCGCGATGCGGCGAGACCCGCGCCATTGTCCATCAAGCTGACCAGCCAGCCCCCGAAGATGTCGCCATAGGGGTTGGCATCGCGCGGCATGGCAGCAACGCGGATAGCTGGCTCTCGTGGTTCTTCGTCCGACAAGCTCACCCCGCCACGAAATCGATATAACGCCCGGGCACCCACCCATGCAGGCAAGGCCCGTCATAGGCCTGCGGCTGCGCTACTGGCGTCCCCAACCGACAATCGCCCAGGTCCTGGTAATTGCCGCTGGCGAACACGATGCCCTGCCAGTCGCCATCGGATTCGCACATCCATACCAGCACACCGGGATAGAGCCGCGCCTTCTCGCGCGAGCCGTTGCCCGGGATACTGCGGACCGACAGATAGGGCCTGCCGGTCTCGTACAGGTTGAACACCTTGCCGATGCTCGAACAGGCATCGAGTTCGGGCCCATCGAGACCGATCCTCGGAACGCGGTCGCTCGATTGGGCTTGCAGCGGAGCGACCAGTGCGAGCGAAACAAAGCCGACCGCCAAGGCAATGACGGAACTGCAGCGAAACATGTCAGGTGACCAGCGAGAGCGGATGTTCGACCAGGTGCTGGAACGCCTGCATCAGCTGGGCTCCGTCGGCCCCGTCGATCGCGCGGTGGTCGAAACTGCCGGTGGCGCTCATCACCGTTGCGACCGAGAGCGCGCCGTCGACCACGAAAGGCCGCTTCTCGCCCGCTCCGATTGCCATGATCATTGCCTGCGGCGGATTGATCACCGCATCGAACTGCTTGATCCCGAACATGCCCATATTGCTGAGCGAAGCCGTGCCGCCCTGGTATTCGTGCGGTGCGAGTTTCCCGTCGCGCGCGCGCGCCGCGAGATCCTTCATCTCGTTCGAAATCTGCGACAGCGTCTTGGACCCGGCATCGACCACGATCGGCGTGATCAGCCCGCCGGGGATCGACACCGCAACCGAGATGTCGGCGCGCTGGAACTTCAGGAGCGTGTCGCCGGCGAACTGGACATTGCATACCGGCACGCGCTGGAGCGCCTTGGCCAGGGCCTTGATCAGCATGTCGTTGACCGAGAGCTTGATGCCTTCCGGTTCGAGCGCGTCGTTAAGCTCGCTGCGCAGCTTCAAAAGTGCGTCGAGCCGGACATCGACGGTGAGATAGATATGCGGGATCTGCTGCTTGGACTCGGCAAGCCGGCGCGCGATCGTCTTGCGCATGCCGGAAAGCTTCTCGACCTCGTGCGGAATTTCGCCGGGAGTTCCTGCGTAGGCAGGAGCCTCCATCGGTCGTGCTCCACCGCCAGAGGTCCCCGCCTGCGCGGGGACTCCCTCCACATCGGCCTTGACGATCCGGCCATTGGGGCCGCTTCCTTTCACGCCCGCCAGGTCGATTCCCTTCTGCTCGGCAATTCGCTTGGCGAGCGGCGAGGCAATGATGCGTTCGCCGGATGGAGCAGGTGCAGGCGCCGCAGACTTTGTTACCGCGGGAGCCGGTGCCGGTTCCTTGGCTGCCGGAGCTTCTTCCCTTGCGGCAGGAGCGAGCGCAGGCGCTTCGGCGCCACCGCCTGCGGGTTTCACATCGCCCGGATCCTCGCCCTCTTCGGCCAGCGTCGCGATGACCGTGCCGACCGCGACATTCTCGGTCCCCTCGGCCACCGCAATATGCGCGATCACGCCCTCGTCGACCGCTTCGAATTCCA